>JBAUTP010000231.1:0-4446 GCA_049582265.1 Thermoplasmata archaeon | reverse complement strand
ATAAAGGGCGAAGCATAACTCGGGTCTCATTTTCTCATCGTAACGGGGATATGACGCCTCCGACGAAGGGGGTGTCGGAGGATGTTTCCGTGGAGTTCGACCGCCGCATTTCCCCCAGTCGAGGCTGGGTTCTGACCCCGATGAATCCACTTTGCGCTGAACGAGTTACATCGTCCTCCCGAGCCAATACGACTGATCTCTCGCCCTAGGGTAGCTTCTTGACGGCGAGAGTTTGTTCGAGGAGTGATGGCCCGGCGGAAGATACCCCCACGAAGCGTCAGTGATACGGCTCGTCCCGCCTTCACGCTCCCGGAGATCGCCCCACATTCGGGGAAGGAGACCTACTCTGTTCCCTCCGCATTCCGTCCCCTGAGTAATACTCCACCGGGGCGCTACAAGCTCCTCGAAATCTTTAGAGGCCTTGAGGACACGGTACCGTTCCGTAAGTATCCGGGAGATGACGATGCGATCCTAGAGATCGCGAGGAACTCCTGGGCAAATGTGATCGACGGGCCGGGGTGGATGTACGTCGCTCCCCCCAGGACCCCTCCCGAGGTCCGAGCGGTGGGCTATCGGATGGTCGAGAGCAAGGCCGACGAGATCGTTGTCGGCCGCTCGCACCTCTCGAACAGTCCAAAGATGGATGTCTATTTGGATATCATTCATGAATTCCTCCACATCTTGCAACGAAAGCAAGGGCGGATACTCTGGCCCGGCCCGAAGGTCCTCTATGTGGATCGCCCCACCGAGGTGGAGGCGTACGCATTCTCCATTGCGGAGGCCCGTAGGTTGGGCGTATCCGATGAGTACCTTCGAGAATACCTGAACGTGACCTGGATTCCGAGGGTCGACTATCTGCGACTCTTGCGCCATCTCGGCGTGACCAGGAAGTAGAAGGCGAAGCAGTGCGCACCCGATTCGTGTTTCGAGCGTGTGGCGGCACGGATGTGTTCAAACGTTGACGAGCGCCCAGCGCCCGTCAACTCTAGGGGCACCAGGAACGTCCCTTGCCCTCGAGCCGCTCGGGAGCCCGTTGTCGGATTCCGCCGAGTCGATGGTCGTGCGGTCAACGACTGACCGGATTGCATTCCTTGTTGTCCTTTGTACTATCGGAGGGGCCCATCCCGTCAGAGATAAGTTCGAAACCAACCTGCCCGCGCCATGACCACAGATCGAACGTTCTGCCGTTTCTCGAAGTCCCCGGCTACGGCAGCCTTTGGGATGCCCGAGGTTCCTAAGGACGGTCTCTGCCTTTGCGCCTTCGTCGTGATTACTTCGGCCGAACCTCCATCGCGCGTTCTGCTTGGCCGAATCAACCCCGAGGCACCCTGGGATCACCTGGGTGCCCTGGACCCTGAACGGGTCACCTCATGGAAGGATCGCTGGATGTTGCCCTCCTCTCATTTGCTGATGTTGGAATCTCCCGAGGAAGCAGCCTCTCGCATTCTGCGTGAGCTGACTGGCCTGTCGGGACGCACTCTCGAAGGACCCAAGGTCACCTCCGAAGTCTACGCTGCACCCCGAAACCCGGGGGCGGCCCATCATTGGGATATCGAGTTCATCTTTCGAGGAACCGCCTCAGAATCTGAGGTGAAGCCCATTGAGCCTTGGACTGAACTTCGTTTCGTCGAGTTAGGGCAGCTTCAGCCGGACAACATGGCACGACTTCAGGACGACATCCTTCGTTATGTGGGACTGGTGCCAGGAAAGTGGTAGTCTCGGACGGTGCGCGGACGACCGAACGTCCGGCGGACGCTCGCTGGTGCTGTCGAAGATTAGAGTGCGGGAGGCGGGACAATGTCCGGCGGCGGACTCGGAGGCTGGGGAGGTGCTGGGGGAGACGTTGGCAATTCCCCTCGCTGGGGCATCGACCCAGGCGGGCTTGGCGTCGGTATCGAACGCTGCACGCAGAGGTGTAAACAGTCGAGGCATTGTACCCCTCGCTCGGCACTGATCCGGTCGGAAGCGAGCTTACATTCTTTCTCTGTCGCGTGGGCACAGGTCGGACAAGGATGCACCGGAAGCATCTTGGACGGACGAGGCTCGCAGGCTGCAAATAGATTGCTCTTCCAGGGCCGATCTCTTGCACCTTCGTAGGTGGGTCCTTTACCCCTTGAACCCACGCGACAGCCTGCGGCTTACCCGTGCTTGGATGACTAACCCCCCCATCTGCGGCCCTGATTGCGCAGTTGACTAGGATAGATAGATAGCCCGGTGTGATTTCTGCCTAGAAGCGTGTCTTCGGTCTTCGGAGATATGCAGAGGGTGTAACGAATGGAATCCGAGATGAAGGTGGCGACACTCATGCCGATTCGTAACATGGACCGGGCTATCAAGTTCTACACAAAGTCCCTCGGCGCAAAAATCCAGTACAAGGGGGAGGAAGAAATGGCGGACAACTTTGCCTCTCTGGAATTGGGTGGAACCGAAATTTGGCTAATCAACCCCGAAAAGCGGGAGAAGAGGACTCTTGCCTACACCTCACTCCTTGTGAACGACATCAAATCTACAGTCGGCGATTTGAAGCGTAAGGGAGTCAAATTTCGCAAGGCCGAACGAATGGGCAAGGAAACGAAGGTTGATGGGCCAATCGCTTTCGAGAGTTTTGGCGCTTCTGCCTTCTTTAATGACACGGAAGGTAACTTGATCATGATCTGGCAAAACAGCCCGTCGATGTGATCGGGTAGGGGAACGAAGCCAAGGTAGAGCGCGTTCCTGCCGGGGAGTTCGACTTCCGGACGTCGCTTCAAGCCCGACCGACTGCGGCCGGATCCATAGTGTGTCGCGGGCGGAAGCCATATGGGACCTCCACGCTGACGCGAACCGGTTGGTCAGGTCAACTCCGCCAAATGGCCCACGGGGGGTACCTCCCAATGCGGGTTCTTCGGTCACTTCGGGAGTCAGCCGTACGGGAGGGCTATCGGATTCAGCCAAATGGCGCAGCAGGCGGTGCACTCGCCATCTTCGCCCTCGCTGTTCGAGCCGCGCTCCAAATCAAGATTAGGCCGACGATGTTCAGGAACGGGAAAATGATGAGGATGGCCCCTACATGGAACATGGTCTCTCTGTAACGCGTGCCCAGCCGCCAGATTCCAATCACGAGGCCAATATACCCAACGAAGCCTAGGATCCCGACCACGGCCAGAACTACCGCGAGAGCGAGAACGCTACCGCTCACACAGGTTGTTGAGACCGAGCTCGCGGCCCCGGCACACTGGAAGGCCTGGGCGAGCAAGAAGAGGAGGGCGATGCCAGTCGGAACGAGAATCGCCAACGAGATAACCGCCAGCAGGGCTAGGGTGGAAGGGGTCCGGAATTCGGGGTCGACGGGCGTGAGTGACCGAAAGGCGCTACGGTAGAGCCAGATCTCGGCTAGAGCGAAAGAGATTCCGACTGCGGCCAGTGCCGCGAGGAAGTACAATGCCGTGAGATTCAGGGCTATTGGGTTTCCCATGGGGGCCGTACTGACCGTCAGCAACTGCCCGGTGCTGTTCGTAAACAACTCTACGATCCCGGGGGCAGCTCCGACCAGTCCAATAATCGTCGCCCAGCTGACCTTCGAAAGCGCATCCTGACCCGCGGCTCGTGCTGCAGGGGTGTCAGCGGGAGCCCGGGCGAAGAATGCGGGGTACGGGGGTGGAGGCGGCGGGGCGGGTAACCAGTATGGTGGCGGTGGTCCCAGCGGGGTTCCAGCCGGCAGAGGCGCTCCGAGAGCCGTACCACACCAGGGGCAGAACGGAGCACCCGGCAGGACTTCCCGACCGCATCGAGGACACGGCCTGGCAGCCACGGGAGGGGGTCTGGGTCCTCTTTGATTTGAACCTCCTCCTGGAGTGGACCAGGGTCCACCCGAGTCCTCAGGCTCTACCAATCGTAGGGTGACCGTAAGTCGTGCCCGTTCTCGAGCACCGACTTGAGGTTCATCATGAAGTATGTCCATCCTCGGATCGCACCGTCGTAGAGTTCATCCCAGGCTCCCTCGGTCTGGAATCCCGTGTGAGTGAATCTCAGGATGGTTCCGCCTTCCTTCGGCTCGACGGATAGCTTTAGCTTCGTCATGCCGAGACTCTCCTGGCCGGGCCATTGCCAGGTTATCGCGAGACGCTTCCCTCGAACGAACTCGAGAACCTTTCCTGTATGAGTAGGACCACCCTCCCACGCAAACGAGTAGGTTCCGCCCTTTCGAGCAGATAGGGTCGCACTGTCCATGAACCAACGCGTGAGCAGCTTGGGTTTAGTGATGGCCTTGAACACTTTCTTTGGCGAGGCGTGAATGAAAACCGGTACGCGAATCGTCCGTTTCTTCCTGGCTGCCATTACCGGCAATCAAGCGTCGGGGGCTAAAGGGCTATGGAGGGGTATAACCGTCCCGTCACTCACTCCTTTCGATCGCGTGCCTTCCTAGTGATCTCGAGAATCCAGTCGTAGACCGCCTCGATCCCATCC
>JBAUTP010000230.1:0-5445 GCA_049582265.1 Thermoplasmata archaeon | reverse complement strand
GAACTCATCGGCCGAACCGGGATGGCCGGCGAAGCGACGCAGGTGAAGGTCCGTGTGCTCGCCGGGCGGGACCGAGGGAAGATCATCACCCGCAACGTGGCGGGCCCGATCCGGATCGGTGACGTGTTGATCCTCCGGGAAACCGCGCGCGAGGCCCGGAAGCTTTCGGTGCGCTGAGGACCCCATGGTCGTCAAACGTCAATGCTCCTTCTGTGCCGGCGAGATCGAGCCGGGCACGGGCTTCATGTTCGTGAAGCGGGATGGCACCGTGTTCTACTTCTGCTGCTCGTCCTGCCGTAAGCAGCAACTCGTCTTGGGCCGGGTGGGGCATCGGCTCAAGTGGACCCGGGCTCACACGTTGAAGCGGGCGCAGACGGCGAGCGTTGCGGCGAGTCCCGCCGGTCGCCGCGGCCCGTCGCGGGCCGGCAATCGTCGGCTCACGGGCACCGCACCTTCCGCCGCCGTCCCCCCACGGCCCGCGGCCGCCGGCACCGTGGCCGAAGAGGTTCCCGCACCGTCGGAAGCGGAACCCACGCCCGTACCGAAGTCAGAATCCCCTCCCCCGAAGAAGACGCGGACACGAAAACCCAAACCCACGGCTCGTTCGGAACCCGATGCGTCCCCTTCCGATACCTAGTCCCTGCGCAGGCGCGACCTGCCCCACGCTCCCGTCGATCGTTACGTGTTGAGCATTCGGTTCAATTAGTCGTCCGGCCGCCTTCCCGTCGTGCGGGGGAACGGCGGGCGTCGCCCCGGTCCAGACTGGGTATCCGTGAGCGACCTCAGTGAGTACGCCTACTGCCCACGTGCGTTCTGGTACCGGCATCATCCCCCTTCCGTTCCTCCGAGCGCGGAGACCGAGCGCTCACGCGCCCGTGGCACCCAGTTCCATCAACGCCGTCTCGCCGCGGACGAGCGGGCCGAGCGCTGGGGTGACCGTTGGCTCCTGGTGGCGCTCGCTGCGGCAGGGATCGTCGCGGCCGTCGCACTCGTGGTGTGGTGGGCGTGATGGGGGATCTCCTCGTTCTCCTTCTCTTCGCCCTTGCGATCATCTTCGTGATCGGGGGTGTTGGCTGGGCGATGGCGGTCCGGCGGAGGCGACGTCGAGCGGGACGGGTGCTCTGGACGGATTCCCGCTCTGGATCGCCCACCCTATACTCCTCGCGGTACCGTTTCTACGGCCGCCCCGATGAGGTACGGCGGCTCCCGGACGGAACGCCTTTCCCGGTCGAGCTGAAGCACCGCTCCGTCCCCATGGGAGGAGTTCCCCGCTCCCATCGGGTACAGGTCATCGCGTACTGCATCCTCCTCGAGGAGACCTACGGGTCGAGCCCGCCCTACGGCGTTCTGCGGTACGGGAACGGTGAGGAGGTCCGCGTTCCCTTCGACGAAGCGTCGCGTTCTGAGGTGATCGAGCTGCGCCACTGGGTCGGGCAGCCGTACGATGGCCGCGCGACCCCCAGCATGGCGCGATGCCGCCGTTGCCCGTGGCGGCCCGGATGCGACCAGGCAGCGGTGTGATTCACCGAGCGAGCTCACTTTTTTCGGCTGAAGTAGACGTCGGTGGTGTAGGGAAACGCAATGCGGTCCCGCCCCCGCGTGAGCGGATCCTGGTCCAGCAAGTCACGGACACGGTGGGCCACCTGCGTTTTCTCCGCTTTCGGGAGCCCCGCGATAAAGCTCACCGAAAGGGCACGATCGACAACACCGTCGCGATCTTGGAGTAGCACCCATCGGAAGGTACGATGCGTGAGCCGCGTGAAGGCGGATCCCCGAAACGCCGCTCGCCACGCACCGGAGCGATAGCCGGGGGTATCCGTCCGGTACGGTTCGAGGAGCTCCGAGAAGCGTTTGACCCAGGGCGTGGTCTCATCCCGCGTGTTCCAGATGAGTGCGAGCCCTCCCCGAGGGCGCAACACGCGAGCCATTTCGCGTAGAGCGGACGGTGCATGGAACCAGTGGAAGGCTTGGCCGACGACGATGAGGTCGAAGCTGGCATCCGCGCAGGGCAGCTCTTCCGCCGATCCGTCAATGACCGGGACATCCGGTAGCTCGCGACGGAACACCTCGCGCATGCCTTCGAGGGGTTCGACGGCAGTCAGGTCCACTCCCGTCCCGTGAAGTGCACGGGAGAGCTTGCCGGTTCCTGCCCCTACATCCAGCACGCGAACCCCCGGCCCGAATTCGAATTCGTTTCCCAGGAAAACCACCATCTCGGGTGGATACTCGGGGCGACTTCGCTCATACACGTCGGCCGAGGCGTCAAAGTGGCGCGCGGCCGGGGGAACTCGCGACGAGGAGGTTCCGCGTTCCGTCGGACCCATCCCATGCCCCCCTGGCGGACGGCAGCCTACCAGCTCAAAGCTTTTGACACGCGGGCCCTGGGACGGGCCGATGGCCGAAGGCGAGCTCGAGCGAACCCTCGTCCTCATCAAGCCCGACGGTGTTGAACGGGGTCTTGTCGGCGAGATCCTGGGACGTTTCGAGCGCAAAGGGCTGAAGCTGCTCGCATTCAATCTCCGTCAGGTGCCCACGGACCTCGCCGAACGTCACTATGCGGAGCATGCGGGAAAACCCTTCTACTCCGGACTCGTGGCGCACATCACGTCCGGACCGCTCGTCGCGATGGCCCTCGAGGGGCGGTCGGCGATCTCGGTGGTTCGCCTGATGATCGGCGCCACGAATCCACAGGCCGCGGCGCCCGGAACGATCCGCGGGGACCTCGCGTCAGCCCTCGTTCCGAACCTCGTTCATGCTTCCGATTCCCCGACTTCGGCGAAGCGCGAACTGGAGCTCTTCTTCCCGGACCACGCCTTCCACGAGTACGCACGGACCGACGCGAAGTTCGTTTGACTTCCATGGCCATCGCCGTATCTCGCGCGCTGACGGCCCTACGGGCGGACCAGGTGATCGTCTACCCGACGGACACGCTCTGGGGCCTGGGAGCGCGCGCGGATAGCCCTCGCGCGGTCGACCGCGTACTTCCGCTCAAGGACCGTCCCGCCGGTCAGCCGCTGTCCGTCGGGTTCTCCTCCACTCTCGAGATCGAGCCCTATGTCCAGCTGACGACCCGAACCCGTGGATGGATACGAGAAATGCTCCCCGGGCCGGTGACCGCTCTCCTTCCGCCGTCGCGATGGTCGCACGGGCACCTCGCTCCCCCGATCCTCGCCAGTCCTCGAACGATAGGCGTGCGAGTCCCCGACCACCCCCTCGCACGAGAGCTCGCACGGCAGCTGGGGGGTCCCATCACCGCCACGTCCGCGAACCGGCACGGTGAAGCGCCCGTACGAACGATCGCCGAGGCTCGCCGTGTCTTCGGCCGAAACGTGGCGGTGTACATGTCAGGAGGTCCTCCTCCCAGCGGCCATCCCTCTCGGATCGTCGACCTGACCCAAGAATCCCCGACGTCGATCACTCGATAGGTCGGCCGGCGTCTCCCTCCCTCCGCGCCCTTCGGCCCGGCTTAAGTAACGCAGGACATCTGCCGCCCCATCGAGACCTGCCCATGGCCGATTACCCTCCCGACATCGATCAATGGCGGAGGGCGGGCCGCGTCGCCTCCGAGGCGCGCGAGCTCGGTGCAAGGGAGGCCAAGGTCGGCGTGACGCTTCGGGAGCTCGCCGAGCGCATCGAAGCTCTCATCTTGGACCGCGGGGCACAGCCGGCGTTTCCCGCGAACCTCTCGCGAAATGTCGAAGCCGCCCACTTCACCCCGCCGCCCGGAGCCAGCGAGGCGCTGGTCGCCGGCGACCTACTGAAGATCGACGTGGGCGCCCACCTCCAGGGAGCGATCGCCGACACGGCGCGGACCATCGAGGTGGGAGGAGGGCGTCAGTATGCCAACCTGATCGCGGCCAGTCACGAGGCCCTGGACGCCGGGATCGCGCAGGTTCACGCGGGCGTCTCGGTCGATCGCATCGGAGCAGCGATCGAGCAGGCGGCTACGGCTCGCGGGTTCAAACCGATTGAGGATTTGAGCGGACATTCGGTCGAGCGGTATCTCCTCCACGCCGGAACCTCGATCCCGAACGTAGCAGGTCTCAGTGACGTCCGACTGCGGGAGGGGCAGGTGGTCGCGATCGAGCCTTTCGTGACGAACGGAGCGGGGCACATCGTGAACGGCGACTTCGGAAACATCGTGCGGTTCCGAGGTGAGCCGCAAGGAGCGAATGGCGAAATCCAGGAGGCGTTCCGACGCTTCAAGACGCTCCCCTTCACGGCCCGGTGGCTGCCTCCCAACGAGGCGAAGGGGTTCATCCAACGGGGGCGACGGTTCCTCCAAACGTACCCCGTGTTCCTGGAATCCGGCGAGGGGCTCGTCGCCCAGGCTGAGCACACGATCCTTGTCACAGCGGATGGCGCGGAGGTCTTAAGTCGCTGAGACCGGGCCACCGTCGGGCGTCGTGCTTACATCGACGTAAGCCGCTTTCCGTGACCCGCGTCCACAGATTCGCTAATATCGTGGCGCGACTGGTCGGGGACCGAGGGTTCCCTACGGATTCTACGCCACCCACCCAGGTCGCAGGACCCACCCCGGCCCCTACGGCCCCGGCGCTTGATCCGGGTCGGGCCCGCCGCGTTCTCCTGGTCCTGGCGGGGATCGCCTTGATGGTCACCTACGTCGAGACGATGGTGGTCCCGGCGCAACCTCGCTTCGTCATCTTCTTCAACAACGCTCCGATCTCCTCGATCAGTTGGATCCTGTCCGCCTATCTTCTCGTCGGAACCGTCGTGACCCCCATTGCCGGCAAGCTGGGCGACATCTATGGCAAGAAGCGGGCGCTCGAGGTCGTCCTCATCATCTATGCCATCGCGGTCAGCGTGGCCGGGTTCACCCCCAACATCGGCGGGGCGATCGGCTGGGACCGTTCTCAGCAGCTCTACCTCTTCATCGGCGTGCGCGCGGTGCAGGGGATCGGAATGGGGATGTTCCCCCTCGCCTTCGCGATGATTCGGGACGAGTTCCCACCGGAGCGCGTCGGCCCGGCGCAAGGGATCGTCTCCGCGATGTTCGCGGCCGGAGCGGCTGCGGGACTCCTGGGCGGTGCCTATGTCACGCAGAATTTTGGCTGGCAGCTCACCTACCACACGGTCATTCCCGTCGCCATTCTCATGGTCATCCTCACGTTCCTCATCCTCCGCGAATCCCGGATCCGCCTCGATAACCCACTCGACATCCCGGGCGCCGCCTTCCTGGGGCTCGCGCTCACCTTCCTCTTGCTCGGTCTGACCCAGGGTCCCACCTGGGGATGGACCAATTGGACACCGGCCACCGTGGCCGGCCTCCCGCTGAGCTCCCCCTTGTTCTTCGTCTTCGCGTTGATCTTTGTCGTAGCGTTTGGGGTCTGGGAACCACGGTCCCCCAATCCCATCGTGAGCTTCGCCCGGCTCAAAGAACGGAACATCCTCGCGTGCAATATCGCCGGCGTGTTCGTCGGCACC
>JBAUTP010000229.1:0-2379 GCA_049582265.1 Thermoplasmata archaeon | reverse complement strand
AGCCAAGCCTGGGCCGCCCAGATCAGGACAACCAGTGCGCCGACCGGGTCTTTGGTCTTCAACACCCGGCGGATGGTGACGAGCGCCACCTCGCGGCTGGCGGAGGGCTCGACGGACGGGCCCGGGTCCGCCGCCTTTGTGTCGGCCCGGATTGGGATGACTTCGCCGCCCTCGGTTCGGCGCGCTGCCTTGGCGAGGTCGGCCTCCACCAGGCTCTGCGCCGTGGCCCACCGTTTATCCTTGCCTTTGGCTCGCACAGCCTTCGGATCGTTCGCTGCCTGAACCAACGCCTCCTCGACCTCACGAGATGAAAACAGCAGCCCGGCGCGCTGCGCCTTGGTCACCACTGATGCGACCCACGTCGCGCACTCCGGGGGGATGTCGGCGACGCCGCCGATGATTGTGGGCGCGTCCTCCTTGCCTCTCACGACCTGGCCCTCCGCTTTCGCCCGGCCAACGTGACGAGGTCGCGGGAGACGGGCACCCATCGATTCGGCGCCCGCAATACTGGCTCGATACGCTTCTCGGCCTCGGCGAAGGCCTGGTCCTCACGCAACGTTTCCCTCCGGAGCCGGTGGCGTTTCCCGGAACCGCGTACTCGACGGGCCCGATCGGCCCACGTGCTCGTATGCCGTACCCGTTCGGCGTGAACGTGAAACCGTTCGATCTCCTCATCGGAGAGGCCGATGTCAACGAGCGAGTCAGTCAGCCAGTCGGCTAGATGGCCGGTCCACCCGTCGGTCGTTGCCTCTCCATTCGCCAGCGCTCGCACGAGCTCGGCCGCTTCGGCCCCAAGTGGAATCGACCTCAGGCGCGCGAGGACCTCGTCGAAACCTTGCGGCGAAGAGTTCCATGATGGCACCGTCGCTGTTGTGAAGTCGCGTCGCGGCCCCACGTCAGTCCTCGGAAGCAGCGGGGCCGGGAGGGACCATACATCGAGAGGGCGTCCGCGCCCGACACGAACCTCGGACGGTTCACCCAGCGGGTGTGACGGCCAGAAGTAGATTCGGGCCGGGTCCTTCGTGCCTCTGTCTATGTGGCCCTCGAAGAGCGCCGCGATTCGCGGCCACGCAATCCCCCAGACCATAGAAGGCACGGGTTGTTCGAAGGGGACCACCACGCGGTACTTTGGAAGATTGGACGTGTGCGAGTGCGAAGTGTGAAGAATGAATTCCAAACCCTGCCGTTCGAGCAGAGCAACCGCGTCGGGGATTGACCAACCGTCATCTATGTCCTCGACCCCCGCTGTAATTTCGAGGACGCCGTCATTACCTCGAGTCGCGCCTAAGCGGTACAGAGCTGGCGACCACAGCCCTCCATCCTTTTCCTCCCGGACATCGTGGTGCGTGAGCTTGACTACGAGCTCGGGCCAAGTCCATTCCCGCGGCTTCGGTACCTTATCGCTCAAGCGGTCGAACTCGCAAAGAGCAATCCGTCGCGGAATGACATGATCGCTCATCGTGGGAGCTCCAAGCCGAAGCGTAGGCCGTCGACGACGAGGCGGGCTTGTCGCGCGGAAACCCGCTCGATCCGAGTTAGGTGCTTTCGAAGTGCGTCACCGCTGGGGGTAGGCGTTCCGCAAAGCGGGCAGAGGACCTGGCGGTGTCCATTACCACCCGGCGGGAGTATGGGGGTATCAGGCGTCGGTTGCTTCGCGAGCAATTCCTATTCTCGGCTTGCGGAGGGGTAACCTCCGGCGCCCGTCCTCCGGGCGCAACTCCTGTTCGACGTTCGTTATCGACGGCATGTCGCTTCGGACTGCGTCGGCACCGGCGCGTATCTCCTCCCAGACTTTCGAGAGCCCAGACGATTGCCAAAGCAACGCGTCGGGGGCAGTGTGCCCAGTGTTGCCAGAAGAGCCCTCGGGCACACCCTGTGATTGCTTCTCATCATGGCGAGCCACTGACCTCACGGATCCGCACCTGTCGCAAGTTTCGTAGAATCGACCCTTCGAAGGAGATCTCTAGCGAGATCCTCGGCTCCTGGCCGGGCCAGAATCATGAGATCGGGACTTACGAAAACACGAACACTCCTTCCGGCGAGTTGATTAAGGCCAACCCACCACGGAGACACGTGGAATTGATGCGTACCGTTGTTGTTGGGGCCGATGGCGCGAGTTTCCTCAACGAAGCGCCCCAGACCTTCCCTCACTACGCGCGCTACCACACGTTTTCAGACGCTAAGAAGTGGTTCTTAACCACGACTAGAAAGAGCGGGGTCCAAGCTCAGAATCGGGCGTTGGGCTCCATCCACAACGCCACGGACTTGAACTAATCGTCCAGTCCCTCCAGTGGCTGCTTTCCCGAGAAACTGCCTCTAAATCCCTTCGCAGGGTCTGCGGTCGCCGAACCAACCGCCAATCTGTCATCGACCCAGGGA
>JBAUTP010000228.1:0-1637 GCA_049582265.1 Thermoplasmata archaeon | reverse complement strand
GAACAGGAGCGTACCCATTTGCCAGTATTGGAAGTCCACCGGCAGCAAGGCAAGGAGGAAGAACGTCGCCGAACCGAGGGCCATCCCGACCGTGGCGATCGTTCGCGGTCCCCGCCGATCCGAGATCCACCCGCTTACCGGACCCGCCGCCAGGAAGCCGGCGATCATCGGCATCATGAAAATTCCCGCCCACAGGGGAATCTCAGCGAACGAGTAGCCGTGGAGGGGTAGCCAAATCCCCTGGAACCAGACCACCAACAGGAGCATCATGCCGCCTCGGGCGACCGAGCCGAGGAAGGCCGCGGAGTTTCCTGCCGCAAACGACCGATTTCGGAAGAGACCGAGGTTGAACATGGGATCTTCAACCTTGGACTCGATGTAGAGGAACAGGAGGATGAGCGCCGCACCCCCGAGAAGCGCGCTCTCCACCCACGGATTTGACCAACCCATGCTCGAGCCGTGGTAGGGGAGAAGGCCGTAGGTCACGGCGACCAAAAGGAGCGTAAGGCCTGCGGCGAAGGTGACGTTCCCCAGGTAGTCGATCTTCTGATTTGCACGCCGCGTAGATATCTCTCGCAAGCGCGCGTAAGCCCAGATCGTTCCCCCCACTCCTACCGGGACGCTCACCAAAAAGATCAGGCGCCAGGTGGGAAGCACCCAAGGGCCAATGTGCAGGTCTGGAATCGAGGCAAGTATACCACCGATGATGAGGCCCACCATCGAGCCGCCGATGAACGCGATCTGGTTCACCCCCATCGCCTTCCCTCGCTCGTTCGGAGGAAACGCGTCGGTGAGGAGGGCCGCTGAGTTCGCGAAGAGGAAGGCGGCACCCACGGCCTGGATCAATCGGAAGCCGACCAGAGCCCAAGCCCCCGTGGTTCCCGTCCAGGGTTCGATGAAAAGAAGGATCGACCCGGTCGAGAAGATGGCGAACCCCATGTTGTACATCCGGGCCCGACCCCACATGTCGGAGAAGCGTCCTACGGTCACGAGGAGTGTCGCCGTCACAACCCCGTAGCCCAAGAGGAGCCAGATCAGGATGGGGAAACTCCCGGGGAGAAATGGGTTCACTCCAATACCCTTGAAAATCACTGGGAGCGAAATCAACACAATCGTTCCATCGAGGGCGGCAAGCAGACCTCCCATCGTGGTGTTGGAGAGGACCGTCCACTTGTACTCCATGTTCAGGAGCCCCCTCGCATCGCCTGAGTAACTTGTCGCAACGCTCGAGTTAGCGCGATGAGCCCGCTCGTGAGCGCACGACGCTCGGCGACGCTCATCGCATCGTCGAGCCCCTTCTTCGTCGCACGATTCGACAATCGGGCCGCCCGGTAAAGCCGCTGACCGGCGGCCGTTAGTCGAATGTGGACCGCCCGCCGATCCTTGGGGTCGGCCACCCTTCGAACCAGGCGACGTCCTTCCAAGCGGTCAATAACGTCCGTGGCCCCGGCCGCCGTGATACCGATCGCTCGCGCTACGTCCGAGGCTCGGGCAAGTCCCCTCGCGCAGAGGTCGAGCACCACGTAGTCGGAGAATGAGAGTCCCAATTGTTCGAAATTCCTGCTCCAGCGCTCCCGAAGCAGGAAGTACGCCTCCCGTAAGTTGGGCCAGGGTGGTTCGAGCGGCTTGTCCAGGCC
>JBAUTP010000227.1:0-4151 GCA_049582265.1 Thermoplasmata archaeon | reverse complement strand
AACTGGTTCGGTTCAGTATAATACGATTTCTGAATAAGTTACGCTCTCGCCTCCTCGGGCTACCTTCTGCCGTCGTTGAACGCGCTACTCGATTCTCCCGAAAAACTTCCGAGTCACTCCCACCTGATGCAACGGGAGCTGGGCCCCATCGCGCCGGCGCTTGCTCTCCCCGGAGAGCAACCTTCGTATGCTACCCCTTCTCCATAACACTCAGTGGAGATTTCAAAGCAAAGTCAGCGACGGTTCGTACTCGGGCTTCAAGGTCTTTGGCCCGGACCTCGTTGGAAGGGCCGAGCTGGGGTCGGGTCCGCCGCCCGCGCGTGCCGTCGAATTCAGGTGGACCCGCTCAATGTTGTGGGACGGAACCAAGACCTCGTTCTCGCCAGCCGAGTCGTTGGATATCGGCCCGAGTATCTCGACGCCCTACTGTACAAGGAACGCGCGGCGTTCGAGTTCGGAGGGACGGTCTCTATCTTCCCGCGCGATGAGCTCGGTCTACAATGGTCGTGGGTTCAGAACGAAGGATTGCCCATGCGCTGGATTCGTTGGCACGACGCGCACGCCGCGACCGTTCGTCACGTACGGCGAGAGATACAACGGGTGGGCCCCGCTGACTCTCGACGTTGGAACGCGGGGGAGCGCACCGATGATTATCGCGGGAGCACCGTGGAAGGGATGGCGCTTTACTACCTCTGGAGGAACCTGGAGATATTGATCCACCACCGGGAGGGGAATCGGAAGTTCTACGACCTGACCGAACGCCTGTTTGGACCCCTACCCCCGCCGATGTCGAAGGAGGAAACCATCGACCAAATGGCACTGGAAACCATCTCACGCCTCGGGCTCACAGGGCCATCCGGCATTGCTTACATTCGGACCAATGAGGCCGGGCGAGGACGATCGCTGATCTCGAAGCGTCAGATCCGTCAGAGGCTGATCGATGATGGTCGGCTCGCCGAGGTAAGGATCGAGGGGGAGCGCGAGCCTTCCGTTCTCCGGCGCGATCAGCTCCTCCTGTTGGAGGAAGTGGAGGCAGGCGGTGTCCCTCGTCAGTGGAAGCCACTCACTCAAGAGCCCGAGGCTCTTTTCCTTGCCCCCTTGGATACGATCGTTCGCCGCGAACTCACCCAGTCCCTCTTTGACTTCGAGTACCTCCTCGAATTCTACAAACCGGCCATCCAGAGAAGGTGGGGCTACTACGTCCTCCCTGTGCTGGTGGGGGACCGATTGGTCGGAAGGATCGAGCCGGTGCGTAACGACACGACCAACTCTCTGCGCGTCCATCGTGCGTGGTGGGAGAAAGGAGTCCGGGCCCACGACGTCGCAGCGCCCGTTGCCCGGGGGCTCGTTCGGATGTCCGAACGCCTCGGCATGGAGTCCGTGCAGCTCGGTCATGTGGGTGGGTCCACCTTCCGAGACGCGATCAAGCAAGAATTGCGACGACACGCGGGGTAGGTGCGGCCGCCGCTGGTTCGGGGTTCACTCCGTCGGTTTTCTCAAATGCACAACCAAAGTGAAGTCGTATCCAGTCGGGAACTTGAAGTTGAAATAGGATTCCTACGTCTACGAAACGATGGCCTTCCTAGGCGCTCCTCTCTCCATCATTCTCATTGTCCTCGGGGTGATCATCCTCATCGCTTCAGTTGTTGTACACTGGCTCTTGATCCTGCTGGGATTGATCGTTCTAGCCGTCGGCCTGTACCTCCTTTTCACCGGTGGCGCGATTTGATTGGTGTTTCTCAATTGGCGGTGGAGGGGCTTGCCGGCGCCTCAGGAACCATGTCGCTCGAATCTTGAGTCTTGACGATCGCGGGACTTATCGCGCGCGGGCCACGCGGAAGACGTCCCTCAAGGAAGAGAACAAAGATCAACGTTGCGATGAGAAGTCCCAACATCACCGTGAACGTTTGATCGTAGGAAGTGATCAGGGCGACCTTGACGCCGGAGAGATATGACAAACAGGTCGGAGTGGGAGGACCGAGGGGGGAACAGGACGGGTTAACGGCGGGTTGAAGCGAGCTCAGCCGGGTCGCTTGAAAGGAAGCGAGAACCGAAAGCCCGACGGCTCCTCCCAACGTTTGTAGGAATTGGATGAGTCCACCCGCCTCTCCCACGTCGAGGAGTTCGACCTGGTTCTGGGCGGCAAGCAAGTAGACCGGGAACGTTAGCCCAATGCCGAAACCGAGAGGGATCAGAGGCAGAACGACCCCCCCAACGGGGATGAATCCGTACTCGAACTTCCATAAGGACGTGGTCACCGAAAGTCCCATCAACCCGGCCATGCCCACGATTCCTACAACTATTCCCAGAAATGCTACGGCCCGGTACGAGAATCGGGTGAGAAGCTGTCCTCCTAATGCGGCGCCGACAACGAGAGGAATAACGAGGAAATAGAGGATGTCGCGCACCGTGTTGGCAGAGCCGCCGGCGGAAGGCGCGAGAGCAAGGCCCACGACCAGTGATAGGAACGTCGCTAAGGGAAAGAAGACCATACCCGTCAGGAACGTAGCTCCACCCCCGGCCGCCATGACGCGTCGCCGCAGAAGACGGATCGGAACCAGCGGATTCTCCGCTCGAAATTCCCAAAGCACGAAGGCAATGACCAGCACGGCCGAAAGACCCAGTAGGCCGATCACTCGAGGGTCAGTCCACGCCCATCCGCTGTCGGCGATCATGTAGAGAGGAAACATCAACGCGGCCACCCAGCCGACCAAGAGGGCGGTTCCGGGAATGTCGTACTTACGAACAACTTCGGGGCGCAAGGGTCCCAGCGTGGTCGCGATGATGGCGAATCCCAGCAAGCCCACGGGGATGTTGACGTAGAAGACCCAGCGCCAGTTGCCCGTGTAATCGAGAATTGCGCTACCGAGCAGCGGACCTGCGACTACGGCGATACCGAAAACTCCCGACAGGGCTCCGATGATCCGGGCCCGAGCTTGAGGTGGAAAGACTACCGCAACGATCGCGATCCCCACGGGGAAAAAGCCCCCATTTCCGAATCCCTGGACGGCGCGGAACAGGATCAGCTCCGCTAAGTTCTGGCTCAGCCCCGACAAGATCGAGCCCACGATGAAGATGACAAGTCCCCCCAGGAACACATTTCTCCGGCTCCAAAGGTCCGAGAGTTTCGCAAAGATAGGGATGCTCGCCGTGGACGCAATGACGTAAGCACTTACGACGAACGTCCCACTATTCACTTGGCCAAAATCCGTCAGGATCGTCGGAAGTGCCGTCAGAACAACGAAACTATCGAGGGCACCCATCAGGAGTCCGAGGAGTATTCCGGCGACGACGGCTGCGGCGAGCGGCGTCGGTACGAAACGTGGGGGATCTCTGGAATCCATGCTGCCCTTCGGCGCCTCCTCAGTCATCTCGGCTCGCTCGACGCCTCCTGCGGCCCACTATCGTACGTGAATAAGCGTGGCCCTTGCCCGGCAACAACCAGGTGACGCGCACGTCGCCGGGTGGATCGGACCGTTCCTCGCTAACTCCTCAGCCTCCGGTGGCTCGTTGCAGGTTCCGGAAACCTATGGCAAATCCATCGAAATTGGTCTATTGCGCCCCGGAGGCCCCTCCCGTACGAGTCAAAGTCGGCACGAATCGTGAGCGAGGGGCGCCGTCGTAGGGCCGCGCTCGCGATTCGCGTGCGTTGACTCCTATCGGTTCACTACCCACCCAAACGCTTTTGCGGGGCGCCCCTACGAGCCCCACGTTCATGGCCGACGGTAGTCTAGCTCGGGCATCGGCCCCCCTTGGGATGACGGACTCCGTCGTCACCGCGGAAAACCTGCGCCACACCTACGACCGGAAACACTTCGCTCTGGATGGGGTGAGCTTCGACGTACGTCGAGGCGAGGTGTTCGGGTTGCTCGGGAAGAACGGGGCGGGGAAGTCGACACTCATCAAGGCCATGACCACCCTCATTCAGCCTACGTCTGGATCCCTGCGAATATTGGGGATGGACCCGGCCCGAGACGGCCAGAAGATCAGACGCAAAATCGGGGTTGTGCAGCAGGGAGAGTCATTCGATTTCACCACGGTACAGGGCAATCTCGACGTTTACGGCATTCTATGGGGAATTCCGAAAGTCGAAAGAGTGCGCCGCAGAGAGACCCTCCTTCATCAATTCGAGCTGACCGACATCCGTAAGC
>JBAUTP010000226.1:0-5436 GCA_049582265.1 Thermoplasmata archaeon | reverse complement strand
ATCTACACCGGGGCGAGGTACTGGGACTGCTGGGCCGGAATGGAGCGGGGAAGACTACCACCGTGCGACTTCTCACAACACTGCTCCCCCCCACCGAAGGCAGTGCGACGGTCCTCGGGTACGACCTCCGCTCCGGAGGCCGAGCTCTTCGCTCGCGCTTGGGGGTCGTGCTCCAGTCGGAGTCCCTCGACTTCGTTTCAGTCGAACGGAATTTGACACTGTACGCCTTCCTCTGGGGCGTCCCTCGAGAGGTCGCCAAGAGTCGGGCCGACGAAATGATCGAGCTCTTCGAGCTCGAGGCCGCCCGGCCCCGCAAACCGTGGGCCTTGTCGGGCGGAGAGCGACGACGCTTCCAGGTCGCTCGGGAGCTCATGCACGACATGGACATCCTCTTTCTCGATGAGCCGACGGTGGGCCTCGACGCGATCGCGCGTCGCCGGATCCTCCGCTACCTGAAGCAGCGCTCCGAGCGGGGTCTCTCGATCGTCTTCACAACGCACATCCTACACGAAGCGGACCTGCTCTGCGACCGCGTCGCGGTGCTTCATCTCGGTCAACTAATCGCGCTTAGCACGGCCGAGGGATTGAAGCAGCAGTACGGCGGTGCGCGCGAGGTATCCGTCGTGTTCGGGGCCTTCCTCCCTCCCCCGCTCCGCGAAGAATTGGTGGCAGAGCTGCGGCGGCGCGGCGCCGTCGTACTCCAGTCGAGTCAGAACGCCGGCGAGGAAAAGATCGCATTTCGCGCTGTAGAAGCGGAGGAGCTCCTGCCCTGGCTCAGTCACTGGGCACACTCCCGCTCGCTCACTCTCCGCCGGATGTCGGTCGAGGAAGCGACGCTCGAGGGTGCGTTCCTCGGGATGATCGGCGAAGTCGGCGAGGAAGAGAACGGGAGGGGGGCGAATCCCGATCGAGCCGACGGGATAGTTCCCCCCGAGCGCCCCGGGGTTCTCCCGTGAGATTGCCGCCCGTTCTCCGGCTCGTCGTCCGGAATTTCGCCTCGAACCTGGACCCTCTCACGGTTACCATACGATTTGGTCAGCCCGCTGTGACCATCATCGTGCTCGGTACGATGTTCAGCACGATCATCTCTTCCAACGTCACGGGCGGGACATCGTACACGGCGTTCCTCGTCCCCGGCATGGTCGCCTTTCAGATGATCACGGGCGGCGTCGTCTCGGGCAACTTGTTCTGGCTCGACCGCCGGTGGTCGATGGTAGAACAGGTGTTCTCCGGCCCCTTCCTTCGAGCGGAATACCTTGGGGGCCTCGTGCTCACGTCACTCCTCTTTTCGCTGGTCGGTGTCGGCATCATGATGCTGGTGGGGCTCCCGTTCATTGGGCTGCCGGCGCTCTCGCTCGCGGGCACCGGCGCTGTCCTCCTGACCGTGGCGCTCGGGAGCGTCTTCTTCGCGGGACTTCTGATCGCCATCGGGACCCGACTTCGTTCCGCCAACGCGTACTTTTCGATCCAATCGTTCCTACAGCTGTTCGTGATCTTCCTTTCCACCGTGTACTACCCCGTCACGTCGAAGACCCCGAAGGCGCTCGCGATCATTTTCTATGCGAATCCACTCACGTACGCTGCGAACACGATACGGGACGCGTTCGCAGGGTCCCTGGGTGAGAGCGACCTGGTCAGTCTCGGAATCCTGGCCATCCTGGCGACCATCACGTTCGGCATCGCGGTCGCGGCGTTTAGGAGGTTGGACCTCGGGCCCATCCAGTAAGACTCCATCCCGGGCCGCGTAACCGGCCCCGATATCGCATCGTGACCGGCCTCGATCAGTGAACGGTATCCGGGCCCGCCACTCCTCGAAGGTGCACACGGGGCTCCCGGAGAGTGCGCGAGTCGTGAGCAATGGCAGCATCATTGCATTCGAACTCGAAATGGTTCAAGCCCAATCGGGCGTGGGGGGATTTGAACCCCCGACCGCCGGGTTAGGAACCCGGTGCCCTATCCAAGCTAGGCTACACGCCCTGTTCTCGGTTCTCGTCGAGGATGATAGACTTTCCTTCGAGATCCGGCTTCATCGTCGCGAGCTAGTTCACCGAGCGTCGCGACATCAGTCGGTCGTACCGGTGATCGATCTTGGCCGAAAGCTGCGTGCTGGATTCTTGAACAACTTCGATCCCTTGCATCAGTTCTCGGAGCGTTGCCATCACCGGCCGACGAGCACCGAGATTCTCGGTCGGTGCCGTGGTAGGACCGGGCGCCGACCCCAAGGCGCCCAGGAGGACGCGTCCATCGCGAACGGCGAACAGGAACGGGTACACGCGGCAATCCCGCGTGAGAGTCGCAAACAGTTCCTGGGGTGAGGTCGACGCGCTCAGCTGACCCGTAATGAACACGACCTGTGCGCCCTGCCGGCCCTTGTACGCCGGCGTGCGAGCGACATCCAAGAACACGCGATGCGAGACCCAGCCCAAGCGTAGCATGCGCTGTTGCGAGAACGGTAGACCGAGGGGACCGACGAGATGACTCGGTCGTCCCTGGGCCTCGGCGACGAATGGTCGGTGGAGCAGCTCCGCCGTCGCCCAGCGCTGATGGTCGGTGATGGCGGAATCATCCCCTGCTTCCAGCGCCAGCGCACCTCCCAACCCGAGCGGATACGATAGCGTTCCCTCGAAGTCGGTCATGTGGGTCCACAAACCTTCGAAGTCGAAATAGACGGGCACGCCCGGCCCTTCCACGTTCGCCGTCAAGGGAAAGGTCCAGCTGGCGAGTCCTTCGTGAGTCACTCCTCTCACGAACTCACGCGCCGCACCGTCGTCGGGGTGAAAGGCGACACCGAGCGAGACCTGCGCACTTCCCCAGAGGTGCATGACCTCGGGTCGACTGGAAAGCAACTCCTCCAGTCGACCGACCTTGTCCAGGTACGGTCTCGACAGGAGGAAGGTGGCTCGAGGCCGACCAAACCGTGCGGGGTCCGGAACGTACCTGTCTTCGACCCAGCGCTCTTCGTAGGCCCGCCGGCGCGCGGCGTGATACGTCGAACGGGGAAGTTTCAACCGCCGCAGGCGCTCGCGCTCCTCCATGGGGGCGCCACCCAAGAGAACGGCGATGATCCGTGCCTCGGCGTCGGTCAGCCCGCGCATGCCACCTCACAAAAGGAACCGCCACGCACTAGCACGGAGTCCAACACGGGGCCAGACCCGGGGTACATGGATTTATTTGGCCCACGCCGCGTAAGCCATTCTGACGGACCAAGCAGGTTCCCCCAACGTAGACCAATGATTCGCCCACCGCGCTCAAGGCGCATAACGGTCGCGCTCGTCGGCGCCCTCACAGCGTTGACGATTCTCTCCGCCTTTCTTCCGCTCGCCTCGGCTTCGTCCACGACCCCGCAGGCGAGCGTGACGGGTTCAGCGCAGTGGGCCTACGGAGCGGAATGGGCCAGTCACCGCACGGGTTCGACCGCCAACGGAAGCTTCTCGGCCACCGCCTTCTACGGTTGGGAAGCGCTGCTCAGTCAGGTCAATACCTCCGCAACGACATTTTCCGTCACTGTCAACTACTCGGCTTCGGCCGACCTTTGGGTCGAGTATTGTTCCCCGAACTGCCACAGTGCCATCGTCACGGCGAACGTCACCGACCGCGCCCACCAGGAAGTCACCGCCGTTACGAACTTCACGAATGATGCATCGGTCCTCGTCGCGGGGAACGCCGAGTCTGCGGTCGGAGTTTCGAACACCTCTGCGCTCGTCTCAGGATGGCTTACCGAGAACACGACGGTCGACGTAGCGGGCGGCCTCCTAGGAGGGGCCGAGGCCGCGTCCACTGCGCTGGCGGCACACGCCACCAGCGACAGTTCGGGCACCTTCACCCCGGCGCTCGGACTGATCCCGACGGACCTGACGCCCGGCATGGCTTGGTCCTCGTCGAGCGCGTACGCCGGCACCGGTCTCTGGGGAGTCTTCGTCAACTACACTCACGTGAAGCTCACCGGGGCGATCTCCCACCTGTCCGACAACCTGACCGGATCGCTGTCCGTTCCTAGCACGATCACCCTTTCGGGGCAGTCTACGGGCACGCAAACACTCAACGGGGGCGTTTCGACGAACCCGGTGAACCTGAGCCTGGAGGGACCGTTTGCGTTCGTTGACGGTGGGGTTCTGGTCCCGGTCTACACGAATCTGCTCCAGCCGAATTCTCAAGCCTGGCAATCCGAACGGACCGGTGTTCAGGCGGCCTCCCTGAGCTACCTTGACTTCCGCGGTCATGGCGTCGGACACTTCGGTGTGCTCGCGTCGGCGGACTCGTACAGTTCCACGAGCGTAAACCCTCAGACGACGGACGCGACGGTCTTCTCGGCGATGCCCAGCACGGAAGCAGACACTGGGACCGCGCTCGTGCAGGCGGAACCCCAGTCGTCGACACAGGCCGCGCACGGTCTCAACTGCATCGACAACGGCGTGGGCTGCGTGGGCGCACCTACGACTGCGAATCCCACGTTGCTTTCCAGCCCCGTCGGGCACGGGCTCATTCTCATCGGTATCATCGTGGTCCTTTCGGCGGTCATCATCGTTCTCGTCGTGGACCGGCGCCGCCGCATCCCCTCTCCGACGCATCCGAACGCGGCACTCTATCCCCCCGCGGTTGCCCCGTCTCCATCGACGGCCCCGCAACCTCGTGGGACGCCGGTTCCGCCAGCGCCCCCGGAACCGGACGCGCCGGACCCCCTCGACAATCTCTGGTAGATCGATCGCCACCGATCGGTCGGATTACCCTCGTCACTCGCGGTGAGAAAGAATTCGTCCCTTTGGGTCAGAGCAACGGCCCAGGCCCCGCAGGGTGGGGCTTCTACGTCGTGACCGAACTCGGTACGGCAGCCGCGGGCGGGCGGCCCGTTACGGGAGGCGACCACGGGTAGCGCAGGAACGCGGCAATGCCCTGGAACGCCTTCGCGAGCATCTCACCTTCTTCGCTTTCGGTCGATATCAGGCGCACTTTCGCGTTGGATGCAGCCGCGCGGCGGAACAGTCCTTCGACGAAATCCTCCGAGCTCGTGAGAGCGAGTTGGGTGGCGTGGCAGTTCGGGCACGGCGCCTCGGTCGCCGCCTCGAGGTCGGCGTCCGCAACCGACCGGGTGAACTCCGTTCCACATTGGCTGCACCGGAACGTGGCCCTTCGCCGCCGGAGGCCCTCGGAGACCAGGAGCTCCTCGATGGCTCCCGCGTCAAGCGCTTGCAGCACGTGAGCCTCACCGTAGACCGCGAGGCCTCGCTCGCTCTTGCGGATCTCGTTGAGGAGTCGCTGAATGACCCGCTTCTCTTCGGTGAGCTCGAGGCCGTGGAGGGTCTGGGTGGCCTTCTCGACGAGCTCCTTCAGTCCATACTCGTCCGTGTAGCCCACGTCGAAGAGCGGTAGGACGACCTTCTGCTGAAGCTCGTATTGAAGGTAGTTTTCCTTGTAGAAGTACTCCTTCGTGGCGCCGGG
>JBAUTP010000225.1:0-9485 GCA_049582265.1 Thermoplasmata archaeon | reverse complement strand
TCCGTAGACCAATCCCACCTCCACCAAGAACGGGAAACCTCCACGGATTCGCGGCGGACGACTCACCGGGGGTGCGTAGAAGTCCGGACGAACGTCCCCCAGGACGTTGCGGAGCCCTCGTTTGATGAGGACCGGGCCGATCGGCGACAGGCACTCGGTGCTAGGCGCCACCAGGGTAACGCCGTGGAGCGCTTCGAGGAGGCGCTCGAGGTCGGTCCCGTGGATCCCCCCGGGTGCCTCGCGTCCGGTTCGGCCCGCTTTTTCGAGCACCTCGCGCGCCGCACGCGGGGAAACTCCGGCCAGTTCGCGCGTAAGGGCTTGGAGGAGGGTGGGGGATTTCGACGATTTGAGAAGATAGCCGATCTCGCCTAGCTCGAGGCCGTAGGGATGCGGTAACACCTCGCGGGGTACCACGGGCACCTCGTTGGAGACGCGGTCGTAGGTGACCCGCGTACCGTCCGGCTCGAGCAGCGTCAGTCGTGCGTGGGGGTTCACGATGGCGGTGCCCCGTAGGTACTCGAAGGGGGATTGCCGTCCGCGAATGTACTTCGCTTTCAGCGCCAACTCGACCCGTGTGCCGTGAGGACGGTCCCAAAGGATGAGGTCCTCCCGCACCACGCGAGGCAGGTTCTTCTGGGTGTCGAGGATCAACTCGACCACGTGGGCGGCCTCGTCCTCTTCGACCTTCGATACGATGCGGACGGGGCGCGCCGTCGTGAGCCCCGCGTAGAGGACCGCTGCCGAAATGCCGATCCCTTGCTGCCCGCGGGACTGCCGATTGGCGTGGAACCGCGAGCCGTAGAGCAATCGGCCAAAGACGTTCGGGATCTCCCGTCGCAGGATCCCGGGACCGTTATCTTCGACGGCCACGGTCAGCCGGTCCGTTCCGTCCCGACCCACTTCCACACGGATCTCGGGAAGGACCTGGGCCTCTTCGCAAGCATCGAGCGCGTTGTCGACGGCCTCTTTGACGGTCGTGAGAACGGCACGTTGCGGATTGTCGAACCCCAGGATCTGCCGGTTCCGTTCGAAGAACTCAGCGACCGAGATCTCGCGTTGTTTGGCGGCGAGTTGCTCCGCCAGCGTTCGGGTGCCGGGCACCGGTCGAGGAGGTACGTATCCGAGTTATAAGGGGGCAGTTGGAGTTCGGCAACGGAACGTCGGTCGGCGTCGAGGGGCCTTTCCCTTCTACGGTGGAGGGCGAGTCGCCACATCCCGCAGCACAGGCCGGAACGGGCGCCACCGTCCCACGTCGGCGAGGTCCAACTCGCCGGCCCAGACCTTCTCTTCCGGGGTCAGTCCCGGGACCGATACCATGTCCAACGCTTGCGGCTCGCCCCGCGGGTCGAGGACGACGCTCCCTCCCCCGAACACGACACCGTCCTCCACACCCACGCGATTCACGTAGACGACGGGGAGACCATTCTCGATCGCGCGAGCCGGAAGTACCCGTTCGAAGAGGCGACGCGAGGTCACCGGCGAGGCGGAGATATTGACGAGCATCTCGGCTCCCTTAAGGGCCAACGTCCGTGCCACTTCGGGAAAGAAGGCATCATAGCAGATCTCGACCCCCAGGCGGTGAGGCCCCAGCACCAGAGGACGGCTCTCGGACGTGGGGGTGAAGAAGACCGCCTCCTCGAACGGCCCGTAGTTGGGAAGGTAGCGTTTCACCTGCCAGGTCACTGACCCGGTCGCCGTGACCAGCACCGCCGCGTTCCAGAGCTCGCCCGGCCGATCCGATGACGTCCACGGGGCGCCGAAAAGGAGGGCTCCTTTCCACTCTCGTGCGGCCGCGACAAGGTCCTCGAGCACGGGGTGACCCACGGTGAGCGCTAGCTCATGGAACCGGTCGCCCACGCGGTAGCCGGACAAGAACAGCTCCGGAAAGATCGCAAGGTCCGAAGGGGTCGACGCGAGAACGGTCCGTAGGCGGTCCACGTTCGCGGGTACGTTCCCCAGGCGCGGGGCCAGCTGCGCGAGAAGGATCCGCATCAGTAGAAGTGATGACGGACCGTCAAGAGGTAGATGAAGAGCACCAACAGGACCAGGAAGAGCACCGTGATCGAGTCGGTGAAGAAGAGGTAGGCGAGGCCCAGGAACAGCACGACGATCGTCGTCCACAGCGCCCAGGTCTCGAGATGCCAGAGCGCGCTCGCCACCGCAATGAGCACCGCCCCCAGGATGGCGAGGATCGCGGCGCCCAGGAGGTCCACCGAGTTCACGAGCAAGAGGGAGGACGAGATGTACGTGCCCAAGCTCTGGTTGAGCAGAACGAGGAGGCCGGCGACAAGGATCAGGAGGCCGCCCACCGCCACGAGGACCGATAGGACCGCGACGCCGACCGGCAGCGTGGGCCGAGGAGGGATCGGGTCCCAGCGCGGCGGAAGATGGTCGATGGCGACGGGGCTCGACCAATCGTCATCGTAGGTCGATGCAGCAGCGGTCGATGGCACAACGTTTCCCCCCGAGACAGGGAACGATGCCGCGTGACCCGACAAGTAGGTTTCGCTGGAAGGGGAAAAGCCTAGAACGGTCGCGCCATCATGCCGTTCGCGATGTGATCGAGGAGCCAGGTGAACGAGTTCCGGGGGAGCGCCTCCAACGCCGTCGTGGCCCGTTCGACCCAGCGTTCGAGCTCGGCGTTCACGAGGGCGGGAGACCCGCTCTCGTCGGTCAGGTCACGGAGACGGAGGAGGTCCCCCGGCTTCTTGTGCGTTTGCGCGAAGAGTTGCTCGTACTCGGCGCGGCGTTCGGGTTCCAACCGAGCATAGGCGTCCACGGATAGGAGGGTGGGCGTTCCTTCTCGGAAGTCGGCAAAGAGAGGTTTCCCGAGCAGGTCCGGGTCGCCGTAGACGTCGAGAAGGTCGTCCCGCAGCTGAAAGGCGATGCCGAGGGCCCGGCCGTACGTCGCCAAGGCATCGATGACCGGGGTGGGCTGCCCCGAGATCTCGGCCACGCTCGCGAGAGCGGCCGCCACGATGGCCGCGGTCTTCCGCTCGACGACGCGGAAGTAGTGCTCGCGCCCGGTCGTGAGGTCGTAGCGATTGGCCTCTTGGAGCACCTCCCCTTCCACCAGGTCCGCGCACGCCTCGCCGCAGCGCATGATGATGGACCGCGGGTACTCGGCGGCCAGTTCGAAGGCCCGGACGAACAGGTAATCTCCCGTTACGATGGCTGCCGGAAGGCCGAACGCGCGAGGCACCGACGGTCGACCCCGGCGTAGAGCCGCATGGTCGATCACGTCGTCGTGAACGAGGGTCGCGGTGTGGATCAATTGGAAGGACGCAGCGAGCGAGTGGATCGCCTGGGTCGACCCGGCCCCGAGGGCGCGATGGACCACGGCCATGAGGAGCGGGCGAAGTTGCTTACCCCCCGTCGAACAGGCGTACGTCGCGGCGTCGGTGAGCTGCGGGTAGGTCGAGCGGAGCACCTGGTGCATCCGCTCATCGATCGCCTCCAAATCCTCGACGAGCGGAGGAATGAGCGCTTCGCGCTCGGCCGCGCCCATCACGCCCAGCGTCTGGGCGACCATCGATTCGAGCGTGGGCTCGGGGCGCGCAGAGCTACCCGCGCTCATGCCCGATGCCCGAGACGGCGTGGCCAGCGTAGCCGCATCATGGCATCGAGACCCGACGCCCCGATATAGCGCATTCCTAACGCCAGGAGGAGGTCATGACCAACCACACGGTCCCCCCAGCTCTTCACCCGTTCCGCACGGGCGAGAGGCTCTCGGAGCTCTCGGGTGAGCCAACGGTCGTACTCCGAGAGGGGAGTACCCTCACGAACGTGCTGGGCCGCGATGCGCCCGGCAGCCCAACCCGAGAGCATGGCCGTGGGGATGCCGCCCCCGTTGGTGGCCATGACCAGATTCGCGGCGTCGCCGACGAACAGGGCGCGCCCGGCGACGGCCGTCGAGGGGGGAGGCCCGATCGGAACCCACCACCGGGTTCGTTCGGTCGGGCGAGGGAGTCCGCGGGCCCCAAGGAACGTATCGAGAAGCCCGCTCAACGTTCGGCCACGAGGAACGTGCGTCACGCCGAGACCCACGTTCGCGTCCTCGACCCGGGGGAACACCCACGCGTACCCTCCAGGAGCTACACGACCGAAATGAAGCTCGATCTCATCGGCGAAGGTCCCCGGAACACCGGCGGTGATCATGCGGAACATCTCCCGCTCGACGTGATAGCCCGTTCCGCGCGCGACGGTCGACAAGGGGCCGTCGGCCCCGACGATGACCTCGGCGCTCACGGAGTCACCTCGAGCGAGCTCGACGCGCTCGTCCACGACGCGTGTCACCCCACACGGGAACCGGAGCTCCGCTCCCGCACCCTCCGCCGCGAACGCGAGGGATTTGTCGAACGAACGGCGGGAGACCGTATAGCCGAGGAGAGGGAACACGTACCTTCGTCGGGTCGGCGCAACGCACGCCAGCGTCCGTGTGGTTCGGAGGATGCTCTCGGAAGGGATCGAGTAGGCCGACCCGATCGTCTGCGAGGACGGGAAGAGGTCGGCGAGTTCGGAGGCCGCCGGCAGGAACTCGCCGCATTGGACCGGATGTCCGATCTCGGGGCGTTGATCGACGAGGAGCGTGCGAGCTCCCATTTCGGCGGCCGCTCGTGCGGCGAGGCTGCCCGCGGGGCCGGCACCGACCACGACGACGTCGTAGCGATCCGGCACGCTAGGCCCCGAGGGCGATGAAGTGGGCCGCGGCCGCCTGGATCGCCCCGATGACGGGTTGGGGGTAGATGCCGAAGGCGACGATCGCCACCGTAGCGAGGAGGATCGCGAAGCCGCGCCCCAACCCAATGCCTCCCCACGCCAGGCCGGTCTCCCCGGAAGCTCCCTGGACCCCCGCCGTAGCGGGGCTCTCGCCGGGGGTCGTCTCCGCTCGGTCCATGTACATCACCTTGAGGACGCGTGCGTAGTAGAAGACCGAGAGCGCACTGTTGAGGAGGCCCACCACGGCGAGCCAGACAAAGAGGCCCTCAGCTTCGACCGCGGCCGAGAAGAGAATGAATTTGGAGACGAACCCGACGGTGAGGGGGATACCGGCGAGCGAGAGCAGCATGAGAGCGAACGCGGCCGAAAGGTAGGGGCGCCGTGTCCCGAGTCCCTTCCAGTCCGTGATGAGAGGGCCGATGCCGAGCCCGGCCACGGCTCCCACCACGAGAAAAGCGCCGGTCTTCATGAAGACGTGCGCGAAGACCTGGAACGTCGCGCCGGCGATCCCCGGGGCCGTTCCCAGCGCGAGTCCGATCAGCATGTAGCCCGCCTGCGAGATGCTCGAGTAGGCGAGCATGCGTTTCATCTCCCGTTGCAGCAGCGCGAGGACGTTCCCGATGGTCATGGTGAGGACCGCGAGGACCGCGAACGCGACCTGAAGGCTCGCGGAGAAGTCGATCGTCCCGGAGCCGAACACTCCGGTCGAGACCGCTTTGAGCGCGAGGATCGGCCCCAAGAAGACCAGGAAGTAGGCGAAGATCCCCATCTTCTTCGAGCCACCGGCGAGGAACGCTGACACGTCGGTGGGAGCTCCGTCGTACACGTCGACGGCCCAGGCGTGGAAGGGGACGGCGGTTACCTTGAACCCCAGTCCGACCAGGAGGAACGCGTAGCCGGCGAGCGCGAGAGCCGGATAGCCGAGCGTCGAGGTGGAGGAGCCGAGGACGGCAAAGCTCGTCCCGCCGTACGCCCCGAAAAGAAGGGACGCGCCGAAGAACGAAAGGGCCGTGGAGAGCGCTCCCACGATGTAGAACTTCATCGCGGCCTCGATGCCACGCGCATCGCGGCGGGTGTAGCCGACCATGAGGTAGGTGGAGATGCTCGTCACTTCGACGGCCAGCAGGAGGAAGATGAGGTCCGTCGCCAACGCGACGAGCAGCATGCCGAGCGTCGCGATCAGGAGGAGGCCGAAGAAGATGGCCGCGCCGCGTTCGTGGGAATCCCGCGAGAGGGAGGCGAGGGTCACCAAAAGGGCCGTCGTGAGGAAAACGGCCTGAAAAATGAGTCCCAGCGAGGTGAACCCAAAGAGGCCGCTCGCGCTCAGCGGCAGGTTCACCGCGGAGGCGGGAAGCGTGCGGATCGCCGAGAGGGGCGCGAACCCCAGGTCCGCGACGACGAAGAGGAGGCTACCCGCGGTCACCGCGGAGGCGATCCCGCCCATCACCTCGAGACGCCGGAACTTGAGCGTATCCAAGAGAAAGATGAGAAGCGCTCCCGCGAGCAGAAGGACCTCGGGAAGGTACGCTCCGACGGGGATCGCGACCACGTTTTCCTCCTACGGTAACGTATTCACCGGCGAATTCGCGATCAGGTTCACGAGGAGCCCGGGAAGAACACCATAGACGACGATGAGGGCGACCAGGATTACCATCGCGCTCGCTTCCCACCACGGTACGTCGTGCGCGTCCGGCCGGAGGCCGCGTTCGGGCCCGAAGAGGACGCGTTGCATCGTCCAAATGTAGAACGCCGCCGTGACGACCAAAATGATGAGCGGCAGGAGCACCCAGTAGGCGAGCTTGTCCCACGTCGCAAGCAAGGCCGCGAACTCGGCGGGGAAGCTGATGAGCGCGGGAAGGCCCAGCGAGGCGAGGGAGCCCACCATGATCATGGTCGCCAGGAAGGGCGTCTTGGGCGTGATCCCCCCCAGTGCCGGGATGTCCCGCGTCCCGTAGGTGTGGTGCACGCTACCGGCCACCATGAAGAGCAGCGCGCTCACGACGCCGTGCGCGAACATGAGGAGGACCGCGGCCAATAGGCCGAGCTGAGAATAGACAGCGATCGCGAGGAGCACGATCCCCATGTGGTTGATGGAGGAATAGGCGACCATCCGTTTGAAATCCCGTTGCGAGAGCGCTAGGATCGACCCCCACGCGATCGAGAGGAACGCGACGAAGAAGAGGAGCGGCTCGAGACGGGCCATTCCCAGCGGGAGGAGCTCGAGGGCCCACCGGATGAGTCCATACGCTCCGAGCTTCAAGAGAAGACCGGCCAGGAGCACGCTCCCTCCGGTCGGCGCCTCCACGTGGGCGTCGGGGAGCCAGGTGTGGAACGGGACGATCGGGAACTTGACCCCGAACCCGAAGAAGAGCGCGAGGAACAAGAAGACCTGCACGGTCACAGAGAGCCCTCGTGTGGCGACGTAGAGCGCACCAAAGTCGAAGCTCGCGGCGCCCGAGTAGAACACCATCGCGAGGAGCGCGACCAGCATCACGATGCTTGCGACGTGGGTATAGATGAAGAACTTGAGCGCGGCGTAGCGGCGTCGCGGGCCGCCCCAGTAACCGATGATGAAGAACATCGGAACGAGAACGGCTTCCCAGAAGAGGAAGAAGAGAAGGACGTCGAGCGCGATGAAGACGCCGAAGCAGCCGAGGCACGTGAGCAGGACGAGGCCGAACCATGCCGCCGGCCGCTTTTCCTCCGCCCACGAGTACACGACCGTGACGAGCTGGAGGAACGCGGTCAGGAGGATGAGGGTGAGACTGATCCCATCCACGCCGACCGTGAAGTTGACGTGCAGCCACGAGATCGAGATCCAGCCGTACGATTCGCCATAGGCATAGCTCGGTGCCCCGGATGCATTGAACCCAAGGAAGCCGGGGAAGCCAACGAGGAGGACGGCGGTCTCGAGGAGGAAGGCGACGGACGTCCCGAGCGCGACCCAACGTGCGCTGGCTCCGCTCAGGAACGTGAGCACGGTCCCAATGAGAAGAGTGGCCAGCGTGACCGTGAGGAGACCGACCATCTCCTACCCACCCCCCCAGACGCGGATGAGGTAGGGCGCCACGAACAGGAGGACGAGAAGGAATCCGACGAGGCCCGTGATCACGTACGCCGCGTAATCGCTCACGATGCCGGTCTGGAGGCGACGCAGGCGCTGGGAGCCCCCCGCGAAGATCCGCTCGAAGGCACGAACCGTACCGTCGATCACGAACTGATCGAAGAAGTCTGCCGCACGCGCGACGGCGTACATCCCGTTGAGGCCGACCCAGTCGTAGCCGACCTTGAAGTAGTAGCGATTCAGCAGGAGCCGTCTCCAAGGGTGCGCCGAGCTATCGGATGGCAGTGTCAAGACGCGGCCGTTACCCCAGAACCACCATGCGAGGAGAATACCTCCCGCCGCCAGGGCCACCGACACGCTGGAGAGCAGGATGTCGGTGATCGTGTAGGTCGGCGGGACCCCCGCGCCGGGGAGAAGATTCGAAAAGCCGGGAAGGAACGGGAAGAGCCCCGAGACGATCGCGAAGCCCGAGAGGACGACCAACGGGACGCTCATCACCCACGGCGGTGCGTGCGGGTGAGGCAACGATGGGTCCCGCGGGGCGGGCCCGGAAAACGTGAGGAACCACGCCCGGAAGATGTAGTACGACGTCAAGAACACCGTCACAAGGGCGAGGACGAAGAACGGAGTGTAGAGCGGATGGCTTCCCAGCTGGGAGTACACGGAGGCGAGGACGTCGTCCTTGCTCCAGAAGCCCGCGAACGGAGGGATCCCGGCGAGCGAGAGCCCGCCGATGGCGAACGCGATCGCGGTCAATCGGAGCGGCTTCGCGAGCCCTCCCATCTTGAAGAGGTTCTGCGTGCCGATGGCGTGGATGACGGCGCCGGCGGCGAGGAAGAGGAGCGCCTTGAAGAACGCGTGGGTGAACAGCTGGTAGAGCCCGACCATCGTGAACCCCGCGCCGACGGCGAGCACCATGTAGCCCAGCTGGGAGATCGTCGAATAGGCGATGACGCGTTTGATGTCCGGGTTCACCACCGCCATGGTCGCGGCGAAGAACGTTGTGAACCCGCCGATCGCGACGATCCAGAACTGGTCCGTCGACGTGAACCCGATGAACACAGAGACGACGGCCAATAGATACACCCCCGCGGCGACCATCGTGGCGGCGTGAATGAGGGCGCTCACCGTGGTGGGGCCCTCCATGGCATCGGGTAACCAGACATGGAGCGGGAACTGAGCGGACTTCCCGGCGGCGCCGGCCAGCATCATGAGTCCGGCAACGGTGAGGAGCGTCGGGTTGCCGGTGGCTCCGAGGAGGAACGGCTGGTTGCCGCTCGCGAAACGGAACCCCGATGCCGCCCATCCGGCGCCTCCGCCGGCCGTCGCGTAGACCGCGAAATAGATGAAAATCCCCAAGAGGAAGAGCACGTCCCCGATGCGGGTCACGAGGAACGCCTCCTTCGCGGCGCTGGCGGCGCTCGGTCGCTGGTAATAGAATCCGATCAGGAAGTACGAGCAAACGCCCACGAGCTCCCAGAAGAGGAAGAATTCGAGCAGATTGTCCGCCAGGACGAGCCCCGTCATCGCCGTCAGGAAGAGGGAGATCTCGGCGTAGTAGCGAGGAAGTCCCTCGTCCTGGTGCATGTACCCGATCGAGTACAGCAGAACGAAGAACCCGACGACGGTCACGACGATGAGCATGAGCGCCGAGATGGGGTCGACGAGCGTCCCCATGACGAGCGAGAACCCGTTCGGGAAC
>JBAUTP010000224.1:0-12146 GCA_049582265.1 Thermoplasmata archaeon | reverse complement strand
TCCCAAGCTAGCTCCGACCGATGATGCCATTCCGAACCGAACATTACAACATTGAGCAGGTCGCCGAAGGCATCTACGCGGCGATCGCACGCCCCGAGGGCTACGCCCTTTCCAATTCAGGCATGGTCGACCTGGGGGATGCTCCGCTCATCTTCGACACGAGCATGTGCCCCCGCGCGGCTGACGATCTTGGTCGGGCCACGGCACGAATCCTTGGGGCGCCTCCCTCACTGGCCGCGAACAGCCACTGGCACCTCGACCACTCGCTAGGAAATCACCAATTCCAAGGGATCCCCATCTTCGGTACGCGGCGAACGCGCGAGATCCTACTCGAACGACACGACGAGCTCATGGCCGAGCTTGCCCGCGACGAGATCATGAAGTCGCTTCACGAGTTCGAAGAAAAGCGCGAGGCCGCCCGGTCGGAGGCTGCACGCGCTGATCTGGATTTTCTCGTTCAACTCCACCGCGCTCTTCTTGCGGACGCCGGGAATTTGAGCGTGACCCCACCGGACCATACGTTCGAGAACAAGCTCTCGCTCCCCGGAAGCCGCGATGCGGTGCTTCTTAGTTTTGGTGCGGGCCACACCGAGGCCGACGCTCTTCTCTTCCTTCCCCGGGAAAGAGTGCTTTTCGCAGGGGACCTGGTCGTTGCGACCAACCAGCCGAGCTTGGGCTCGGGGGACCCGGGTCATTGGCTCGCTGTCCTCGACCAGATCGAACATTTGGGTGCCGAACGGGTTGTTCCGGGGCACGGCCCCGTGATCCCCACGGAGGGAATCCGCGAAACCCGTGACTACATATCCGGCATTCTTGAGGCGGCGCAAACCGCCCCTGGGTCGCCTCTTCCTCCCGCGATTCGCCGTTGGGAGGGCTCACTAACCCTTGACCAAAATCTCAGGTTCGCGAGAGGGCTCGCACCTCCGTCGGCCGAGCGCAAGTAGGTCAGACGCCGATGACGTTGCCCGCTTCGCTCGTCCGGTCATGGTCGGGGAGAGAATCGGGATACGCCAGTCCCCCCGGACGGTGCCGACGGAGAAGGCGTCGCAGCACGCAGGAGAGGGGCTCATGACGACTCCCTCGAGGGTTCAAGAGGAACGCATCGGGCGCCGGACGATCGAGGTCACTCGCCCCGACAAAGTGCTCTTTCCCCGAGACGGTATCACGAAGGGTGACCTGGTCGACTACTACCGACGCGTCTCGCCGGTGATGGTGCCTCATCTCAAAGGGCGGCCGCTATCGATGGAGCGCTTCCCGGAGGGAATCTCAGCCCAGGGTTTCTTTCAGAAGCAAGCGGGAGAACACTTCCCGGATTGGTTGACGACGGCTTCCCTGGCCAAGCAGAACGGCACCGTTCGTCATGTCATCTGTAACGATGCGGCTACCCTAGTTTATCTAGCAGGTCAGGCCGTGATCACTCCCCATACCTGGTTGAGTCGGGTCGTCCGGCCCGACTTCCCGGATCAGTTGATTTTCGACCTCGATCCGTCGAAGGATGATTTCGAGACAGTTTGCACGGCCGCACTCAATCTCCGCGGCGTGCTTCGCCAGAATCAATTGACCCCCTATGTGAAGACCACCGGGTCCCGGGGACTCCACGTTATGATCGTTCTTGCTCGGAAGCGCGACTTCTCCCACGTTCGCGCCTTTGCCCGCGAGGTCGCCGATCACCTTGCCAGCGACGATCCGAAACACCTTACGACCGAAGTCCGTAAGGAGAAACGAGGAGGGAAGATCTTTCTCGACACCGCCCGGAATGCGTACGGTCAGACCGCCGTCGCGCCCTACGCGGTGCGACCTCGCGAAGGGGCTCCTGTCGCCACTCCGTTAGCCTGGGCCGAGCTGGAAGATCCGAAGTTGCGATCGGATCGATACACCATTCGAAACATCTTTTCTCGGCTGGAGCGAGACGGCGACCCTTGGCGGGGTGTCTATCGACACCCCGATAGGCTACCAACAGCCACGCACCCGAAATGAAGCCCTGCGAATGATGCTCGCGGATCATCACAGAACCCGGACTTCGTAAACGTCACAAACCACGAAGGTCCATTCTCGGAACGAGAGTCGACGGGAGCCCCCCCCTGTCATCCAAACGTGCGAAATCGTCGGTCCGCGTTCTCCGGGCGAACCACGTACCCCATCCAAGCGGGCATGTCGTATCTCAGAGCATAGCGGTTTGGCGCAATATTTTTCCGCCGATTTCTGAGTCTTGTCATTGTCGAGGAGAATCGGATGCCGGAACGAGAGACCCTACGACGGGCCCGACGGGATAAGCGGCAGGGAAAGTCGTCCTCCACGCAAGCGGGCGAATTCGTCCGAGAGGAGATGCACCACATTCGGGAGGGAAAACATGGTGCTCGTTCCACGAAACAGGCCATCGCCATCGGTCTTTCCAAAGCCCGCCGTGCCGGTGTCAAGCTCCCCGGAAGGGACACTAAGGGGTCCAGGCGAACCCGAGGCTCGGGATCTCGCGGTCATCGCTGAAGCGGACGACGGGTTGAACATGACATCGCGAACACGATCCCGTGCGATCACCAAGGCGCTCCGGCGGGAGGGCCATGAAGCCGCCTCCCCGGTAGCCCTTTCCCGTCACGCCCACGCCGTCGCCCGACAACGCGGTCACGCGGACCTCAGGCGTGCAGCTCGGCGAGCGGTCCGTACGAAGGGGAAGGAGGAGATCAAAAGGGCAGCGAGGAAGGCAGCTCGCACGCGAGCGAGCCGGAACCTATGACATCGATTCCTACGGCGCAACGCCGATCCCGGGGCCAGCGCGGGTTCCCCAGGATCTTAGAGTTTGATTCCGAAACTCTCGCCGCGATCCTCCACAGCCTTCGCGTGACCCGACGTCCCGGAACGACGATGGCTTCTCTCTCGAGCGGGGTCCGGCTCGCCCCGAGAAAAAGAGCGCCTCCGAGCTGACCGGCTCCGACCCCAACCTATCCGTGAGGGGACCCCGCTCCTGCCGGGGCTCGCGACGGGCCAAGGTTGGTGGGGGAATCCGATCGGGAGAGTCGATGCCTTCGTTCTGACTCAAGCATATTGATATTTTGCGACCCGAGAATGCACGACCGGCAACCGCTCCGCGATCGAGCCTCGCAGGTCCTGAACGCTCGCCTTGGCCCAGGACCCCCAGAGATCCAGCGTCATGGCATGCGCGCGTTGCCGATGCACACGTCGCACAGTCACATCGACGTGCGACCCCGATAGGTCGGTGACCCGGGCGGTAAAGGAGCGGGCGGCACCGAGCGACGCGGGGTCGGCTTTCTCCAGTCCTTTCAATAGGTCACCTACCGGCTCACCAGGCTCCACCCCGTCCGGGCTGGGTGGCAGGAGCCAGGCTCCCGGGGAGAACTTCCACTCTTCGACTCTACGAAAACGTCGGGCTGCCAATGCATGCAGGGTGGCGGCCGCGAGCTGGATCAGATTACCCTGCTCTACGACCTTCCGCTCCTTGAGGATTCCCGCCAGCTGCTCGAGAACTGGCACCTCGGACGGATCCAACGGCTCGGGGGCCAGGTCCACCTCAAGACGCACATGGCGGAAGGGACGATTTCGATGGCGACGCGCCGAGCGCGGTCCCCCGATCGTAGGGCGTGGCGTGGAGAGCAGTTCGGGGAGGCCCGGTGCTGATAATGGAGCTTCGGACTCCTTCGGAGGGACCATGGGCTCCCCAGAGAGCCCTCCCGACAATAGCGTTCCCTCGTCCGGAACAGTCCCGACCGGTGATCAACCGAGCAGCGGCTAGTTCAGGAGTGAGCCTTCCGTCGTCCTGCAGGGCCCTGTCGTGGTCCTGGTAGAGGCGATTCTCACACGGGCTCTACTCACGGCGTGTTGGTTCGAACAAACCCTCTCGGAGGGGAGGTATCCTACGAACGGGGAGCGGCATCGGCACGAAGCGCACGCAGAAGGGTACCGCGGATCCGGGCACGCTCGATCGAGGCGTCGAAGTACCTCGCTTGACGGGGCGCCGGAATAGGAGGCCGATACGTCCAGCGAAGCCCGGCGTCGACGTCCCAAAGGACCAAGGATTCAGGTTCAGCCATGGGTAATGTGATTCGAGTTCGTCCGGCGATCGCATCCCTGAGCACATCGCCGGTGAGGTGACCCGTGTCGTACTGACGGAGACTACCCACCATCTTTCGCACCATTCCCCATACGAATCCTGGTGCTTTCACATCAATTCGTATCCCAACGGTGCTCGGTTGGACCCGAACCGACTCGATCGTTCGAAACGTAGGCTGGTCGGATGCGATCCGTCGACCGAACGAACGAACGTCGACCGGCCCCTCAAACCACTTCGCCGCTGCGCGCCACCGTGCGAGCCGATGGACCTTCCCGGTCTGGAAGTAGCGGTACCATCGGGAGCGGGCATGACGAGGCCGGAAGCTCGCAGCGACCGGAGTTGCGGCGCTGAACCATATCTCGGGCCGAATGGCATTGAGCGCGTGGAGAAGCGGGTCCCCGGGGAGCGTAGAGGTCAGCACCAGAACGTTACGTCGAGCGCTGACCCCTCGATCCGTACGGCTCGCGACCTCGATCCGCGCCTCCTCTACCGACAGGGCAACGCCGCAGCGAACCACGCCCTCGCGAATCGACCCCTCCACGGTCGAGAGGCCGGGCTGGCGAGCCCAACCGGCGAATCGTCCACCGTCGTACCCCAATCGAAGGGCCCACCGCGTCACGTGGCGCCAGCGGGAGGTGAATCGGTGGAGCTGGCGGGGGCCGGCACGCGTTCCACGAGTCGCTGGAACGTTTCGAAGTGTCGGTAGAACGGGTCGGCGCGCCTTCGATCCGCCGCCTCTCCAAGGGCGATCTCGAGTTGAGCCCGTGCCCGCGGGTCTCCTGCGCGCGCGCGAACGAGGTAGACGCAGAGCAATTGGTACTGAGGAAGGACGAAGGCGTCCGGTCGCGGGCGGCTCATGTCCCCCTTGCGCGGGCGGTAGACCTTGTCGAGGGGCACGGCCTCGGCGAGAGCCCGCCGGTGCGAGAAGCCGAGAAAGTGTCCAGGCCCGAGGACGCGCGTGAGCTCTCGTACGGATCCGTTGAACGCATTGGTGAGGCGGTCCGTCTCGTACCAGCACCAGAGGCCAAACCCATAGTCGCCTTCGAGGTAGGCGTTCCACGCGGACTCGTAGAGACGCTTTTCCTTCTCCTCGCTCGAAAGCTCAGGAAGTAGCTCGCTCCGCCAGTCGGAAATCATGACATCGACGCGCATCGTCGGTGAAATGACACGAAGGGGAGGGACAACGGGTGGATCGACCATGGCGGGTCGTGGACCTCCCGGCGTTCTTAGCCTACGCGGCCAACAGGCCGTGTCCGTTGGTATCCGAGCCGTTGGAGTGAACCCTCCGTCCTCCGACCCAGGTCGAGCGGACCGTGGAAGAGCCCGCTGCGATAGCGGAGTCGAGCGTCGGAGCGGAGAGGAGGAGGAAGTCCCCCCGTCCCCCGGGTTCCAGATGCCCAAGGTCCGGCTCTCCCAGGCATTCACCCGCGGCGGTCGTGTACATCTCGAATGCCTCTCGTGCCGAGAACGATATGCGCCGGGATTTATCCTCGAACGCGCTTCGAAATGCAGGTGGATGCGTGAGCGAGCGAAGTCCCGGCCAGGGATCCAACCGTTCCACGGGAGCATCACTGGAGGCTGCGAGCCGGAGCTTCCGAGCCTTTAGTGCCCGGAACGGATAGGTCCACCGCGCGCGCTCGGGACCGAGACGGTCTTCGATCCACGTATCGCTGGCGACGAAAAGGGGTTGGACGACGATATCCGGGGCTAGGACGGCGAGTCGTTCGAGAAGGTCCGGCGGCACGAGCGAGGCGTGTTCGATGCGTACTGGGCGAAACGTTGGGTTCGCGGTCAGGAGGTCAATGGCGGAAGCGAGAGCCGCATCGCCAATGGCATGGAGCGCAATGCGCAGGTTCGCCCCAACCGCCCGCTCGAGCTTACGCGTGAGCTCCCCGGTGGACCACAGAGATAGTCCTCGTTCCTGCCGTGCGTCCGCGTAGGGTTCGCGCAACCAGGCCGTCCGCGCACCCAACGACCCATCGAGAACGGCTTTCACTCCGACGAGCCGTATCACAGGATCGAGGTCGGGTGGGCTTCCCTCGCGCACCGTCTCCACGTGACGCAGGTCGAGGTAGAATCGCAACCGAATCCGTGACGGGGATTCGCTTCCCTGCTGCTTGCCCCAGTGAACCTCCTCCGGCGAAACGCCTAGCGAAGCGAGCGATGTTAGACCGACGCGAAGCGCGAGATCGAGCGTCCGACGTAGTCCTGAGGGTTCACCAAGAATCGACCGGGATAGGATCGGATACACCTCGTAAAGCGCATTGTCATAGAGAAGGCCGTTCGGCTCGCCATCGCTCCCGCGACCGAAACGGCCCCCCTTGGGATCCGCGGACCTCGCCGTCAGGCCGAGCGTGTCCATGACCGGTGAGTTGACGACGGCCGCATGGGCGCAGACACGATACAGGACGACCGGTCGCCGAGTGGTGAGGCGGTCGAGGTCGGCCCGGGTGGGATACCGTTGATCCTCGAGCCTCTCCTGGTCCCAGCCGCGACCTAGAACCGGTCCATCCCGATGAAGATCCATCCACCGTTGGACTCGGGACAGGAGTTCCTCGATCGAGCGTACGTCCTCGAGGTTCACCCCTTCGCGCGCAAGCGTCGTCGAAAGGAGGTGCACGTGGGGGTCGATAAGTCCAGGTATGACGAGACCTGAACCCGATTCCAAGCGGTTCGAGCCGGTCGGGCGTTCTCGTCGTACCGAACGCCGGCTTCCGGCAGCGAGGACGCGGCCCTCCTCGACGACGAGGGCCTCGACGTACCGGCGCCCGGTAAAGATCCGGCCAGAGAGCCATACGGCCGCTTCGCCCATCGGCGCGTTGGAGCGGAGTGGAGGAAGAAAGGTTTCTTCCCCGCCCCCTGGCTACCCTAGACGTCGAGATACCGATAGAATTCGTAGGGATGCGGTCGCAGGTTGAGCTGCAACTGCTCCTCTCGCTTGATGTCGTAGTAGGCGTCCAGGACCGAACTGCCAAAGACCTCCTTGAGGAAGCTATCGTCGGATTCGAGACAGTCGAGTGCCTCACCAAGTGACCCCGGGAGTTCCCGGATCTCGAGCTCCTTGCGGCGGCTAGGAGAGAGTTTGTAAATGTCATGGTCCACGGGCGCAGGCGGCTCAATCTTCTTGCGAATCCCGTCGAGACCGGCCAGCGCGAGAGCGGCTTCGGTGAGGTAGATGTTCGCGGCCGAATCCGGCGTCCGATATTCGATTCGCTTCGCGTTCGGCTGTCCCCGGTGGTAGAAGGGGATACGGACATTGGCGGAGCGGTTGGACTTGCTCCACGCGATGAACACCGGCGCCTCGAACCCCGGGACCAGTCGACGGTAGGAGTTTGTCGTGGGATTGGTGATGGCACAAAGAGCGCGGGAGTGCTCGAGGAGCCCGCCCACATAGTAGCGACACGACTGACTCACCTCGGCATACGAATCGTTGGCATCGAAGAACGTGTTCTGGCCGGCGCTCCAGAGCGATTGGTTCATGTGCATGCCGATGCCGTTGTCGCCGAAGATCGGTTTCGGCATGAACGTCGCGATCTTCCCGTGCTGGAAGGCGACGTTCTTGATCACATACCGGACGTCCTGGACGTGGTCCGCGGCCGGGAGCAGGTCATCGAACCGAATGTTGACCTCCATTTGTCCCGCCGTGGCTACTTCGTGATGGTGAGCATCCATTTGGATGTGGAAACTGTCCGAGAGGATGTTGCAGACCTCGCTTCGTAGTCCTTCCATTCGATCGAACGGCGCCGCCCGGTGGTACCCCTCCTTGAACCGAATCGAGGCATGTCCATCGGCGCTCTGCCAGGGCGACTCGGAGCTCTCGATGGAGTAGCCGGACCCACCCCACGCATCGCGAACGGCGTCGGCGGAAGGATGCAGCCGTACGTTGTCAAACACGAAGAACTCGATCTCGGGCCCCCAGTAGCTACGGTCGTATCCTGCGTTGGCGAGGACCTCCACGGTCCTCCGTGCGATCCCACGCGGGTCGTGCGCGTAGGGTTCCTTGCTTGCCCCGACGAGGATGTCCGCGATGAAGCGTACCGAGCCGCCCTGGGCCTGCCCCCACGGGATGATTCCCATCGTGGAAGGGTCCGGCAACAGGATCATGTCCGATTCGTAGATCTCTCGGAACCCTTTCACCGAAGACCCGTCCAGCTTGGGTATGCCCGAGACGAAGGCGTCCGAGGTGAGAGTCTCCGCAGGGATGTGGACGTGGTTGAACCCTCCCAAGAGGTCGGTATAGAACAGCTCGACCCATCGAGCCTTCATGGTCCGAATCTGGTCGATGGCGTGGATTCCTTCGGCCCTGCGATCCTCCGATACGTCTACCCCTGTACGCTGGACGCCAGCCGCCATGTATCCTCCTCACCTTCACCGAGCGGGGAGAGGTACATCAACCCTTAGTCGCAAAAAATGGACGGACATCCAACATTCGCTGGGACATCTGATATATTCATCCATCATTATTCACGGACATGTCTCGAACGTCCAGCATCGATGATTTGGACCGTTCCATCCTCGAAGAACTGAACATCGATGCTCGGCGCAGCCACCGGGCCATCGCGCACCGTCTCAAGATCTCCCCTACGACCGTGAGCAGCCGCGTTGCTCGCCTCGAACGCGATGGCGTGATCCAGGGGTATATCCCGGTGCTCGACGATGAGCTCCTCGGCTGGGAATTCGTGGCGACCATGGGGATCCGCATCTCGAAAGGTAGGTTGCGAGAAGTGGAAGAACGACTCTCGCGCGACCTCCATGCCTACATGATTTACGACATCACCGGAGATTCTGACGCGCTTCTCATCGGCCGATTCCGAGATCGCCGTGACCTCGACCGCTTCGTGAAACACGTCCTCCAGGACCCGTACATCGAGAGAACGAACACCCAGGTCGTCCTCAATCGGGTCAAGGAGGATCGACGGGTCCCCGTTTCGCTACGGTCCTCGGAACGGGCAGCGAGCAACACCTAAGAACGTGTGCCACGTTCTGTGACGCAAGGCACGACCATGGACTGGGGTCTTCGGAACCGGATGGCACGAATTTTCTCTCCTATCACCGGACGCACGGTGATGCTGGCTGTCGACCATGGTTACTTCATGGGACCGACCAGCCGGCTTGAGGACGCGCGGGCGACCATCTCCCCGCTCATTCCCCACGCGGACGCGCTCGCACTGACTCGGGGTATCCTCAGAAACTGTGTCTCGCCGGAGGCGAACATCCCTGTCGTTCTCCGCGTTTCGGGAGGTGTGACGATCCTCAAGGAGGATCTCAGTGACGAAGCGGTCACGACGTCGGTCGAGGAGGCGTTACGCCTGAATGTGAGCGCCGTGGCCATGAGCGTTTTTGTGGGAGCACCCCACGAGCATGAAACGCTCGTAGCTCTCGGCGAGCTCGTGAATGAGGCCGAGTTAGTCGGCCTCCCCGTCATGGCTATCACGGCGGTCGGAAAAGAGCTCGAGAAGCGAGATAGCCGCTACTTGTCCCTCGCCTGCCGAGTCTCCGCCGAGTTGGGGGCTCATGTGGTGAAGACCTACTATTGCGAGGGTTTCGGGCGAGTGGTCGAATCTTGCCCCGTGCCGCTCGTGGTGGCCGGGGGTCCACGGATCGACGATGACCGTGCCGCGCTCCAATTGGCGCACGACGCGATCGCGGAGGGGGCCAAAGGGATCGACATGGGTCGAAACATCTGGCAGTCCGACTACCCTGTTGCGAAGCTCAAGGCCCTACGCGGCATCGTCCACGATAGCGCGACCGTCAACGAAGCGCTGGAGATTCTGAACGAAGAGAAGGCTCGACCGACGCCCACCAGCCATCTCCCGGCCCCCTGAGCGCCCTTCGTCATCGCGCAATGAATTCTTAAGCGGCGTTCGGTTGGATTCCCCTACGCGGGGATTGCCAAGCCAGGTCAACGGCGCCAGATTCAGGGTCTGGTCTCGTAGGAGTTCGTGGGTTCAAATCCCTCTCCCCGCAAAGAACCACTTGATGAACCTTTCGACGAAACCGGAAGGATTCGAACCCTTCGAAGGTTCAAATCCAGCTCACTGCAGATTCCTCTGACATGCCGCCATTGCATTTCGGGGGTTGGCTCGCTCACCGAGGCAGTATATCCTTCAGGAATCAATGATGGACGGGCCACTCGGCCCTCGACGTACGTCTTCCGACGGTTGCGTCCGAGAATCGCCCAGCGATTCCTTCAGTGTCCGTTAGGAACATGACTTGGTTCCATTCGAAGTCGAACTCTCAGCTGAACCCGATAGTGGAGAGGGGACCGTTACCGATGCCTCCAAAGCATACCACTTGGTGGGTGTTCGGATCATAAGGCCAGAAAATGACGGGACTCTCCTCGAACATGACGTTAAAGTTGTGCGTTTGGGCCGAAATGTTCTGGAACCCAGTCGTTCCGTGCGTCCACAGGTAGTCGTAGTAAGTGGGCGACTCGGACCCGGGAACCGTGGCGAGCATTCCGTGGACGAAGGGGTCATAGGTCAAGAACCCAGACACTGCTACATCGTACCAGTTGAGACCGGGCGAAGGAATCCGGGACCAGACGTTCGCATGATATTCCCACCAGCCGTTCCATGGGAGAATGACTCGGTCGATTCCAGGGTCATATGCGAGTCCTCCATCATGGGTATCGCCCGGCATGGGAATGTACAGGCGGGTCCAGACACCGCCCCTGTACATGTACATCCTCATGTCCGGATGATACGGGGCGTTCGTGTTCGCGAAACCTCCGAACAAGATCACGTAGCCGTCGGATGCGTCGTAGACCGTTGAGCTAGATCCAGCACAACCCATGCCAATGGGTGGTGTGTTCTTCGTCGGAAGATAGAACCATCGGTCGTTGACGAACTTCCACGTCTGTATCTGGTATTGATTCGGAGTTCGACAGTAATTGCCGTAGGCATCAATCAATAGAAGGTAGCCGTCGTGCGCATCGTAAACCATCATGGGTTTATCGCCGATCCCGCACGGTGTTGGAGTCGACAGGCGAACCCAATGATTGCCTTCTAAAGCGAAGGTAGCAGAGCTGTTGCATTCTTGAGTGAAGGGGGCAGAGTCGATGACCACGATGACATGGCCGACATTTGGGTCGTAAACCGGGTTCGTCGCGTAGGGGGCAGATTCCGTCCAGTTAGCCGCGAAAGGGCTCGTTTCGATTTCAGTCCAGTCATACTTTGGATTGGCGGCAGTTGCGTTGCCAGATCCGGCCACGAGAACAGCCATGACTATCAATATCGATGCGGGTCCCCACGATGCCATCCGCCCCATCTCAGTATCCGTTCTTCGCAAAGTTAAAGACGTAGCTGAACAGAGGGAAGAAATTGGGATTTGCCTTTTCGTCCGTCAGATAGAGCTCGTCGAGACAGCCCGGATTGCTCAGATGCTGGTGCTTCCCTGACCCCCAAGAAATGTCGGGATTGCAAAGACCGTACTTGTCATTCGTACCGGCCTTCGCGTTGTCAGCACCTGTAAGATTGAACAGCAGTTCAATCGTGGCAGTAATCCCGTAGTCAGTGTACTTCTCCGTGTACCCCTTGTTCCAACCGGCGTGCGTCGAACTCCAGTAGGAGTGGTTCGGAATGACGGTTACTTCGTAGATATTCCCTCCGCAAACGGATGAAGCAGTTGTCACGCCATTTGACTTGCACCACTGCAGATTTTGATTCTCTTTTTCTCCGGTGACGGTGAAACCGGTACGAGTTGACGAAGCTGATTCATCGTAGAGGATGAAGATCGCCGTGTGATTCATCTCGTATTCATCGTGCGTCTTGGCGCTGCCGCTCTTGTAGGGACCGGTGTGATTCAGAAGCGGCGACAAGAACGACTGCAGCCACTTGTCCGCCTGATTCCCTACCAGCTGACTGGCCGACGCGCTTCCTGCGCAGTTCGCATCAGAGCACGTCGCGTTGGGCCAGATTCCCGTACACGGGCTATGCCCGTCGTCACAAAGGTTCGGACTAATGAACGAAAGATTGGCCATCTCATTGTCGGCAACGGAATCGTTGAAATCCAGCTGTAACCCCATCCCTCCATTGGGCTCAAGGCTCCGAATGTGATTCTCGCAGTAGCCCTTGCTGTAGAC
>JBAUTP010000223.1:0-2527 GCA_049582265.1 Thermoplasmata archaeon | reverse complement strand
ATCCGGCCCCTTTCCTCGCGACGATCCCCGCTTTGTGTAGTCGTCCGATCTCGCGATACGCCTTTGGCATCGAAACGCCGCCGGTCTTTCCCACACGATAGGCCGTCAATGGACCGTAGGCACCCGCGAGTACCGCCAAGACCCGGACTCTCGTCTCGCTACCAAACAGCGCCACCATGGTGAGATCCACCTCAGACTCCATGCAACGATAGCAAGCCGACTTAGTTTATTACCCTATCCGGGTAATAACTGGGGTGTTGTTGTTTTCAGATCTTCGTCAGTCTGCAGGAGTACGTACTGTGCCTGAAGGACCCACCAAGTTCCCGGAGCTGGGAGAGACTTCTAACGTCAGGGCTGGGGCCCTGGAGGCGCGGTATTGAAGCGCGTGACACCACAGACATACAGGAAGTCTGATGACTCGATAAAGTGTGGTGTCACGTATGAGTGCCCTGCGCGAGGTGAGACGAGGGGGACGAACGTACTACTATCTCGTTCACACCTACCGATGGGAGGGGCTCATCCATAAGCGGCAGCTCTATCTTGGAATGTCTCCCCCGAAAAACCTTGATCGGCTCCGAATCTCGCTGGAACGTGAGGTTTGGAAGGAAACCTGGTTCCGTGCCTTCAATGAAATCAAGGATGAATTTTCTAAGCGACAGTCCGACCTTCCGCCTTCTGTTACCGCGAAAGAACGGGAAGACTTCGTCATCGACTTCACGTACGATTCCAATCGCATAGAGGGCTCAACGCTTACATCGTTGGAGACGGCGAATCTCGTGCAGCGCAGGGTGACTCCACCTTCTAAGCCGTTGAACGATGTTTTAGAGTCACGATCGCACGCGAAACTGCTCGAGAGACTGCTTTTGCGATCCCAGACAACAGATCTGTCACATCTCTTAGCATGGCATAGGACGATCTTCTCCGCCAGCAAGCCTGACATCGCAGGAACCCTGCGAAAGTACGAGGTACGGATCCGAGGGAGTCGCCACACCCCACCGCCAGAGAACGAATTGCGTCCGATGCTGATTGAGATGCTTCGGGTCCATAACCGACACGGGGGGAAGTTTCATCCGGTCGAGCGCGCAGCTTTGTTCCACCTCCGTTTCGAGAGTATCCACCCCTTTGGCGACGGGAACGGTCGCATCGGCCGCTTGGCGATGAATCTGATTCTCCACCAAAGCGGGTTTCCGATGCTCAATGTCCGGTATGGAAAGCGACGGGGGTACTATCACGCCCTGGAGCGGTCGGACTTGGCCAAGACCGAACGGCCATTCCTGCTGTGGTTCTTCCACAGATACGTCCACGATGCCCGACCCTTCTCACGACGCACGAAGTAAGCGCGGTCATGCCCCGTGGCGGCATCCCCGAAGGATTGCCTCATGATCCGCCGGCGGACTCGTCCTCGTCATTGCTCTGGTCGAGGTGAGGGGGTGCGTGTCCATTGCCTCAAGGACCCCAATTCGGGTTCCTTCGAAATCTCTCGAGCCCTCCGGATCTCGGCACCGTCTCCAAGTAGGCCCGTACTCACTCTTCAATAGTCCAACAGCTGGCAGGAGTCACTCCTCAGCGCCCTTAATGGGGACTCGGTGCTTTTCGATCCAGGTCACTCCAAAGTCGACCAGGTCGCGTTGAGCCATAAGACGCCCTACTCCGACCCCTACGGCCCCCCTCCGGACCGCTCCGGGTTCCAACTCGAAGTCCCCGCCGAGACATCCGAAGTCGTCGCTGTTCAGATCTAGGTCGTGAAGCTCTAACTCCTCGGTCGCTCCGTCTCGGGTCACCCGCGCTTTGAGGAGCCGGCCCGATTGTTTTCCTGGCCACTGAGCTCGGTACTCGGCCAGGTGCAGCGAACTGTTTGACGAATGGTCGACCCCAAGAAGCAGTACCTGACCATAGAGTTCGTACAACCGAGCCAGAGGTGAGCTTTCCCCCAGGCTGTTGTCGAGAGAGTGATTGTTGAGTAGGCGTGCCGCGTTCGGCCCCCGAGCGCAAAATGAGTGATTTGGATGGTCGCTTCGGCTCGTCCCGCCTTGATGCCGAAATGTCTCGGCGATCGATCCGAGCCGTACGGCCGGCGAAAGGTCCCGATCAAACGGCGGCCACTGGCTGCGAATGATGTCCCACCAGGACTCGGGGACCGGGGGATGCTCCCAGAGCGCAGGCTCAGGAGCGTTCATTGAGTACGCGGGCATCATCAGAGTACCCGAACTTCCGAGCGCATCCTCAAGCGCCAGAACGACGGCCTCGGCGCCTCCAACGACCCAGCCCAACGCACTTAGGGAGGAATGTACAAGGACCGTAGATCCCTTACCTAGGCCCAATTCGTGAAGGTTGGACGCGAGACTTGTCCGAGTTGCGGGCAGCCCAGTTGTCCGTGAGACGGCGGCTGTTTCGCCCCGGTGCGGGCTCTCCATTGGTGCCTCCTACTCAGCCCAAGGCATTTGAGATGCACGGGGAGAGGTGAAGGTTGGAATAGTGACCCGCCGGGGCTATGGGCTGCCGGACGATGGTGTCGCGAGTCGGGAAT
>JBAUTP010000222.1:0-1717 GCA_049582265.1 Thermoplasmata archaeon | reverse complement strand
GTCCTGTCCCCCGTAGCGCATGTTCGTCCCGGGACGCTCTACCACGAGAGCTGGCAGCCCGCCGATTTCACCCCCGAAGTTATCCACAAGCTCAATCGGATCGCCGTGCAAGTGACCGACCAGTTGGGAGGGGTCGGTATCTTCGGTGTCGAATGCTTCGTCCGCGGTACCGATGTGCTCTTCAGCGAGGTCTCGCCGCGACCTCACGACACCGGACTCGTCACGCTCGGGAGCCAGTGGAACTCGGAGTTTGCACTTCATGCCCGGGCGATACTCGGACTTCCGTATGAGGGCCCCGAGCCGGCCACCCCGGCCGCGGCCCACGTGATCCTTGGCTCCTCCCCCGGCTGGGCCCCCCGGTACCGTCGGTTGGCATTGGCCCTGTCGCCTCCCGGAATCCGACTGTTCCTGTTCGGAAAGCCCCAGGGGTTTCGGGACCGCAGGCTTGGCGTAGCCGTCGCGCGAGGCTCGTCTGTCGAGGAAGCGCGCGCGCGAGCCGAGACCGCCGCCCATGCGGTGGAGTCGGGCATCGAGTATGCGGCTCCGCAGGAACCGGGGACCGTCAGTCACTAGCCGCCGTGGATGGTTGCTCGGCTACGAGAAATTCAAGCCGGTTGCCGAACGGGTCCCGGGCATAGAACCGACGGAACCCAGGCAGTGGCTGGTCATCCACGGTTTGCACTCCTTCGTCCCACAGGCGACGGCGAAGTGCATCCAGGTCGTCCACGAGGATCGCCGGGTGGGCCTTCCGGGCGGGTTGGAACTCGGGCTCGATCCCTAAATGGAACTCCTGAGATCCCACGCGATACCACAGTCCCCCCCGCGCCGCCAAGTGAGTGGGCTTCGGAAGCTCGGTCCATCCAAGGACCCCTCCGTAGAAGTGTCGAGCTACGGCTTCGGCACCCTCTGGAAGGGCCAGTTGCACGTGGTGGATACCGGTCGCGCGTGGCACGACCTTCGTTTTTTTCCGTGATCGCACCATGGAACGAGGTCCCTACGTCCGATGAATCTTCCGTTCGGAGGTGCGGCGTGGAGGCCCCGAACGCAACACGGGGTGTGGGCCTGTCGTCGCCGGGATCGTCGCTCGTCGCTTACGCAAAGTCGCTGGGAATGGAATCTGAGTTGACTCGGGTCCGGTCGACAGCGAGCCAGCGCCATCCCTCTTCCGTCTCCACGGGGGCGATGACGACCCCCGATTGAGCCAGCGCGGATCGAAATCGTATGAGGCTCGAGTACACCGTGAACGAGTCCTCCCCCAACTGGTCCGAGAGCTGGTTCAACGTTCCAAGCCAGTCCCCTCGCTGAACCAGACCCCGCAACGCCCGCACATACCGCGGAAGTGCGACGTCGTCCCCTTCCTCGTACGCCCGCTCCATCACAGCACCCGAGACGCTGGGTGAAAGCGTGGGGGTTGGCGGGATCATCGCGGACGTGGGGAGGCGCTGCTCCCACGAGGGAGGCGCCGAGGGAGGGGGAGGAAAGGGTGTGGGGGGCTCAGGGGCCGGAGAAACCGCACGGAGGGATGCCGTAACGGGAATTGGCCCTTCGGACGGCCAATTGATCGGGTCGAACACCGGCAGTTCTACGTCGTGATCCGAGACGCGTGCCTGGACGGTGCGGGTGAACTCCTCGATGTCCCGTTCGGGAGCCGGTCGTAGATTCCGGCGCATGCGAAATCGGTCGAGCGCGGTCACGAGCTCGGGGCTGGGTACCCGGT
>JBAUTP010000221.1:0-2533 GCA_049582265.1 Thermoplasmata archaeon | reverse complement strand
ACCCACTTCCGGTTCCTGCGTCGATTCAAGCTCAATTCATCGCCCCGGCCGACGATGCGACGATCCTGATCGTGGCGTTTAGCGTCGGTGACGGCTACGTGGACGCCCATGGGAACATGCCGGTCTTCTCGGACGTAGCGGCCATCAATGCGATCGCGCCCCGGGTCATGGCCACAGCGGACCCCGCGGGCTCGATCACCTACTATCAGACCGGCGAAGCGGCGCTGGATGCGACCGAGAACACCGTCCTCAGCGCGAGCCTCTCGCTCCTACTTCCGCTCACGTTTGGGGTCCTCCTCGCGATCACCGTCGTCTACTTCCGGGCCCCGCTCGCGCCGCTCGTGACCTTCGGCGGACTCGGTATCGCCCTCGTCTTGGGCCTCGGTACGATCGTGCTGATCGGTAAGCTGGTGACGCACGTCGACGTCACGGCCCTCGAGCTCGAGACGGTCTTTGTGCTGGGCGTCGGCACGGACTACTCGATCTTTCTCGTCGCACGCTATCGCGAGGAGCTCTATCGAGGCATGGAGCATCGCCAGGCGGTGGTGACCTCGGTCACCTGGGCCGGGCAGAGCATCGCGACGAGTGGTGCGACCGCCACCTTAGCGACCCTCGCGCTGGCCTTCTCGGGGGTCGCTCTTCTCAGTCAGTGGGGGATCGTGCTCTCGGCCTCGATCCTGCTGACCCTCCTGATCGCGCTCACGCTGGTCCCGGCCGTACTCACCCTCATCGGTCCTCGGATCTTCTGGCCGGCGACCGGGGAGCGCTTCCTACGAAAGGTCGACCAACAGCACCACCGAGTGCAGGACGAGCGAACGTACTTCTATCGCACGGGCCGGCGAACGCAGCGGCACCCCGTCGCGGTCACGGCGATCGTTCTCATCGCCTCGATCCCGCTCGTCTACGTCGCGCTCAACGTTCCCTTGGCGTACGACTTTTACCAACAACTTCCGCACGGCACGTCCGCGACCGACGGGCTCGCTCGGCTGGGAGACCATTTCGGGCCGGGATTCGCCTTCCCCATGCAGGTCCTGGTGACCTTCGCGGCACCCCTCGTGGTGGGGAACTCGACGAACGCGAGCGAATTTACGGACCTTGCCACGATCACCCAAGGCATGGGCGCTCTCGACCATGCGGCGTCGGTCGCCTCTCCCGTGGGGAGCGACGAGGCCACGCTCTCCACGTGGCTCGACTTTGTCCACCTTCCCCCCGCCACACAGGAAGAGCTGCGAGGAACGCTTCACACGTTCGTCGGAAACGATGGGCGTACGGTCTTGTGTAGTGTCGTGGCGAGCGCAAGCGGACTCTCCGGGACGGCCGTCCAACTGCTCCAGGAGATCAAGAGCTACCTATCGGGATTTGCCGCGACCCATCCCGACGTGACCGCGCTCGCCTACGGGGGAGGGGCGTCGGTCACCAATGACCTCCAGCAGCAGACCGCGCTCGCGACCGAACGGATGGTGCTCGCCGTGGCCATCGGCCTCGTCGTGGTCCTGTTCGTGGTCCTGCGTTCCTGGATCATCCCGCTCCTGGCTGTCGCGACGATCGGCCTCTCCATCGGCTGGGCCTGGGGTACGACGGGCGTCGTCCTGGGAGACCTCCTAGGTGCCCCGTTGTTCTACTTCGCCCCCACGATCCTCTTCATTCTGATCTTGGGGCTCGGTATCGATTACAACATCTTCTTGCTCACGCGCGTGCGCGAAGAACGGCTCAAGGGTCGGTCGAGCTCGGAGGCGGTCGTCGAGGCCGTGGGAACGACGGGTGGGATCATCACCGCCGCGGCGATCATCCTCGCGAGCGCGTTCGCCGTCCTCGCGACGGGGTCGTTCCTTCTGCTGGCGGTCATCGGGTTCACGGTCGCGACGGCGATCATCCTGGACGCGATGATCGTGCGGACGTACCTCGTCCCGTCGGTTCTCCAGATCCTGGGCGACCGGGTGTGGGCTCCGCTTCGAAAGCGCCCAACGGCAGCGACAGGGCCGATGGACGCGACGGGCGCGCCGGCCCCGGAAGTCCCTACTTCGAGCTCGTCAGGAACCGCTCCCGAGCACGTTTGACGTGTTTCTCGGCATCGCGGTCATCCACGACCTCGAGGACCTTTCCGCCCGGATCCATGAGGAACGTGACGCGGCGGGAGCGTCCCCCGCCCCCCAGGGTTCCGTAACTCTCCGAGACCGCCTTGGACGTGTCGGAGACGAGCGGGAACGGGAGCTGATACTTCCCGGCGAACTTTTCCTGGTCCTCGACCTCGTCAACGCTGACACCGACGACGTGGACGTTCTTCGCGCGGAACTCGGGGTACACGTCGCGAAACCCCTTCGACTCGATGGTGCACCCCGGGGTGTCGGCGGCGGGGTAGAAGTAGAGCACCACGGGAGCTCCCCGAAGCGTCGATAACCGGAGGCGCCCTCCGCCGGCCACGGGTGCGTCAAAGTCAGGACCCTTCTCTCCCACCGCGATCATGCCGCCGGGAGGACGCAGGAGAGATTAATCGGTTTCCTGCGGGGCCTAGATGCCGCCCATCGTCACGAGC
>JBAUTP010000220.1:0-9905 GCA_049582265.1 Thermoplasmata archaeon | reverse complement strand
GGTATGGGCGGCATGGGTGGCATGGGCGGAATGGGCGGCGGCGACTTCGGGGAAGACTAGACCGACCGCCGGCTCGAACCCTTTCTTCGGCTCACGCCCGCTCGGCCCCCGGGCCGGGCGGGCTCTTTCTATTTTGCTTGGCCTTCGATGAGGTGCAGGGTCGCGCTTTCAGGCACGCAACAAGAAGTCGCTCACCTTACGCATGGCGCGGGCTCGATGCGACACCCCGTTCTTCTCTTCCGCCGTGAGCTCGGCGTAGGTCCGTCGTGCTCCATCGGGGACAAAGATCGGGTCGAATCCGAAACCCTGGCTTCCGCGTGGTCGTGGCGCAATGTGGCCCTGACACGTTCCTTCGAACAGCCATTCCTCCCGACCCCGCGTGAGGCCCGCGACGGTGCGGAAGGTGGCACGTCGGGAGCGCTTCCTCAAGAGCTCAAGGATCGGAGCAAACCTCCAGATCCGATAGATGTACGCGGAATACACACCAGGAAAGCCGGCGAGCCCCTCCAGAAACAGGCCCGAATCCTCCACGAGCGTGAACCCGCGGTGGGAGCTCACGGCGCCGAGCTTGGCGCGAACCACTTCCTGGAGTGTGTCCGCCTGGGGTTCGGGGAGCACTTTCCGGCTCCAGCGGACCCTCGCTCCCGTGGGGCGCAATAGCTCACGGACCTCGGTGAATTTCCCTGGGTTGGAGGTAACGAAGCGTACCTCCATCCGGCCTACCACGCGTACTCGTTGTAGGCGATGATCTCGTCGGGGCTCTTGCGGCCCTCGGAGCCCGCGACATGCGAGCTCCCGTTGGGTGTCGCTGGGAACCCGATCGGAAGGATGGCGAGAGGGTGGACGCCCTCGGGGACATGAAGCACCTCTCGGACCTTCTCGTCATGGAAGTCGACGATCCACATGGTTCCGAGACCCTCCGACGTAGCGGCCAGCTGAACGTAGTTCACCGCGACCGCCACGTCAAGGGGGTAGGTCGAGATGAAACCGCCCACGGTGATCGGAATGTCCTCCTCGACCGCGAAAGCAACGATAACAACGGGCGCTTCGGCAACGGGCTTTCCGCGAACGCACGCTTGCGCGAGGAGGCGTTTTCGCTCGTCGTCCTGGACCACAACGAATCGCCAGGGCTGGAGATTGTTCTGGGACGGTGCGAGCCGCGCCGCGGCCAGCACTGCCTTCAATTTCTCGGGGGGGACCGGTCGGGTCTGGAATGACCGACAGGGTTTGTACGAGCGGATAGCCTCGCTGAAGTCCATAGTGTCCCGGGAAAACAGGTCTCTTGACGACGTTGTCCGAAGGCGCCTAGCCTCCGAACGTAGAGCTGAGCATTGGCTGTACGAGGGTTGTTCTCATTAAAAGGGTTTCTGGGCGCTGGGGGGTGGTCGCGACGGGAACCGCACTTCCCCGGCGGAGGACCGCCCCGACGTTGGTCCGGACGGAACTGGCTCCCGTCGGCAAACCTCCCGACACATGATCGAGTGGCGCTCCTCCGCTTCGCGGGCCGTCCGGAGCCGTTTACACTCGGCGCGACAGCGCAGGCGCCACCGTAGAAGAGGCCAAGAGGGCAATGCTCGGACCGCCGGAATGCGCCGCCTCGTTCGAGATTCCGATGGCGAAGAAAGACCCACTCGCACATCCGACGTAGATCACTCCGTGGGAGATGGCCGGCGCGGAGTCGAAGTTCCCCGTGCAGGTCCAGTTCGCGAGCAACTTCCCTGTTTTGGCGTTGAGCACACTAAAGCTGTGCCCGGCACCGACAGCGACTACGCCGTTCGCATAGGCAGGAGCGCCGAGTACCCCCCCATTGAACGCATGATGCCAAGCTACCGTCCCGTTCGACGGGTAGAAGGCCCAAAGAGCACCATCCGAGGTGACGCCACGGTACTTGCCCTTCTGAGTTCCTCCGTACAGCAACCCTCCGCCCAGAGCGGCGGGAGCGATTGCATTCTTGGTCTGGGTGTTGTACTCCCAGACCGGTCCTTTCGCAATATCGGTAGCATCGAACGCGTAGAAGTACCCGTTCTTGTTCACCAGTTCGACGAGCGCAGTGTGACCCGTTTGAACGAGCGTGGGGGTACTTCCAAAGTCCCCATCGAACACCGACTGTGATTTCGGGACCTGCCAGAACGACGTCAGCTTCAACGTCGTCGCATTAAACGCGAGCAGGGTCTCATTGTAGATCGGTTCATACGGTGCTAACGGGCTCCCCGTCGCCGCGTAGACGGTGTTCGTTGCTGCGTCGACCATGGGCGAGCCCCAGATGCTCCCGCCGGGAACCCCGTGGTGCGTTGTATCGAACCGATGGACGATCTTGTGGGAGGCGAGATTGATCTCGAGGAGTTCGCCGGGAACCGAGGGCATGTTGCAGAAGCTTGCCAGCCCCACGTAGGCCTCGCCGTTGTAAATGAGCGGACTCGCCCAATTGTAGTAGCCCTTCGCGAGGTTGGAGACGTTCACCTTCCAGAGAACCTTTCCCGTGCTCGCGCTCAGGGCATACCAGTACTGGTTTCCTCCGCCCACGTAGACCGTGTTGTCCATCACCGTCGCAGAGGATGTGACACCCTCGGTATGATTGCAGCCCGTGGAGGTACCCAGGAACTGACTCCACTCCATCGCGCCGGTGGTAGCGTTCATCGCGTACTCGTCGCCGTTCCACGATCCAAAAAACACGGTTCCGGCTACGACCGCAGGCGCGGTGAAGACCGCTTTGGAAGCTTTGAACGACCACAGGACCTTCATTTTAGAAGCGCTCGCAACGGAGATGATTTTCTCCGCGTAACTGGCAGACGTGCGGTTGTCGTGGCCCAGGTAGGTGGGCCAGTCGGCCGCGCTCGACGTTGCAGCTGCCACGGCAGAGTCGGGACTCAAGGGTGCGGATATCGTTGGCACGGCGCCACCAAGGGGGCTAATCGCGGTCAGAATCAGGACGAAGGCAAGCGCGCCAAGCGTCGCTACCGTAGGGCTGGGAAGTGGGCTATCTCGGCCACGATAGTACACGGCCACAAAATTCCCCAAGAGAGTGGCCCAACGGTTCTTTCACCATAAGCAGTCGCATAGGCGAACAATGTGCGTCGACTCCCATATTCTCGTCAGCATTTGTGCCGCAGGGAGCGAGCTGTACCTTTGCGCCTATACGATTAAATATGGCTGACAGGGTCCATTGAATCCGCTGACATCTGTCAGACAAATGGCCCCATGGGTGGCAATCATTCGGGTCCACCAGCAGCGGCCAAGGTCGGTTAGCAATGTACCTGAAGCGGCTCAAGGTTCGGAATTTTAAGTCGTTCGCTGGGTCGACCGAGATCCCCTTCCAGCCGGGGTTCACGGGAGTGGCTGGGCCCAACGGCATGGGGAAGTCGAACATTTCGGACGCCATTCTCTTCGTATTGGGACCGACCAGCTCGAAGGCGCTGCGGGCCGATCGATTGACACACTTGCTCTTCAACGGGGGGGCTGCCAAGAAGTCGGCTACGGAGTGCGAGGTCTCTCTCGTCTTCGACAACCATGACCGAGCTCTGCCGATCGAGTCCGACGAGGTCGAGGTCGGGCGCTACGTCAAGCTCGCCCCCACGGACCCGGATGGATACTATTCCTACTTCTATCTCAACGGGAGGAGAACCACCCAGACCGAGATCGACTCCGTCCTTTCCCATGCTCGCCTCTCGGGTGACGGCTACAACCTGGTCCAGCAGGGGGACGTCAATCGCATCGTCAGCATGGGACCCATCCCACGTCGCGGGCTCGTCGAGCGTCTCGCCGGCATATCGCAGTACGACGATGAGCTCCAGAAGGCCGAGGCGAGGCGGACGGACCTCGAGACCAACCTTGGGCGTATCACCACGCTCTTGGGCGAGATCCGCAGCCACCTGGGAAGTCTCGAATCCCAGCGCGAACAGGCCATTCAGTACAAGAACGTCCAGGACCAGAAGCGACGGGCCGAAGCCCAACTAGCTCGTGCGGGTCACCTCATCGCTCAGCAAGAAGTGACGAGCTGCGAGCAACAGCTCAAGGTCCTCAACACGGAAATCGAACGGCTTCGAACGGAGGTCGCCCGACTTGAAGGCGTCCGGGACGAGACCACGCGAGGGATCGATGAGGTCGAGAGGCAGATCGCCGAACGGGGGGGGCCTGACGCGGCGAAGTTCAAGACTGAACTCGACGAGCGGCGAATGGCCTTCGCCCGGTTGGACGAGAACGTCCAACGCTCCGAGGAGGAGCTCGAGAGGCTGGGCGAGCGACTCCAGTCGCTCGACCCGCAGATCCAGCTGGCCAGTAAGGAGCTAGCTCAACTCACCGGACAAGAGCAGACGCTTTCGCGACGTCTCGCCGGAGCAGAGGCTCGCTCGGAAGCTGCGGCCCAGAAGATCCGTGAAGCGACCGGGGACGCGGAGAAATCGCAGGGCAAGTTGGTCGGTGCCCGTAAGGAAATTCTCGAGACCGATCAGCGACTCGAGTCGCTCCAGACGGACTGGCAGAAGGCGGTCACAAGTCTCGAGTCGGCGAAAGCGGCCCTGGCAAGCGCGGAGCGGGACCAAGCTCAGGCCGAAGAGGATCAGACTACGCGCGAGGTCGAGCTCCGTGACCTCGAGCTCAGGATCAAGCAGACCCAACCCGCGAAGGAGGGGCGCGGCTCGTCGGCGGACCTTCAGAAGGAACTCTTCCAGCTCCGCCGCAAGGAGAAGGATCTCTCGGACATGGCCGAGAGCCTGGCGCAGGAGGTCCTCGAACTCAACCGACGGTACATGGCCTTGGACGCGCGGCTCAAGGCCCGGGCCGATACGGGACACGGAGGCGCCCTCGCGGCCACCGACTTCCTTCTCTCCCAGCGGAACCTGGGCCACATCTCAGGTATTCGGGGAACCGTGGAGGAGCTCGCACGGTTCGACAGTTCCCAGCAGACCGCACTCCAGGTCGCGGCCGGAGGACGCTTCCAGGCCCTCGTCGTCGAGACCGACCAGGTAGCCGAGGAATGTATCAAGCTCCTTCGCGCGGAGAAGCGCGGACGCGCTACCTTCCTTCCCCTCAACAAGATGCTCTCCGGTCGACCTCACGGCAAATCGCTGGTCGCGGCCCAGTCCGACGGCGCCGTGGGTTTCGCGCTCGATCTCGTGCAATTCGAGGAGCCCTTGCGGCCCGCCTTCTGGTATGTCTTCGGCGAAACCGTCGTGATGCGCGACCTTCCGGCCGCACGCTCCCAGATGGGCGGTGTGCGATTGGTAACGCTCCAAGGCGACCTCATCGAAGCGACCGGCGCGATTTCCGGAGGTTACATCGACCCCGGCGCCCGAGGGAAGGGTTCCGACAGCGCCGGAGAACTGAAGCGGGTCGGCGAGGAGCTCCGAGCCAAGAGCCAGGCCGAGACAGCGGCCCGAGCTGAGCTCCAAAAGATCGAAGCGCGGGTCCGGGAGCTGAGCGAGGAACTGGCCCGCCGGGGGGGTCAGGCCGAAGCGCACGACTCGACCGTCCAAGTTCTCCAGAAGGAGATGGAGGCCGCTCGCGACCGGCTGAAAGAGGCTCGCCGACGAATTGAAGCCATGGTGACGTCCCACTCCAAGGCGGTCACGGCTCTCGAACGGGCCAAGGAGAAGTCCGAGGCGCTCGCGAAGGAGCTCGTAGAAGCGAAAGACCAACGGACCGAGCTCCAAGAGTCATATCTCGGACATCTCCCCGGTGCGGTTTCGAGCCGACTTCGAAGCCTTCAGGAGGAGAATACCAAGGCGACGGAGGAACAGATCGCTCTCACACGGGAGCTCGAGCAGCTGCGGGGATCCGTTCAGGCGGCCACAACGCAACTCGAGCAGTATCGGTCCGACCGGGCGTCCGTTGACAAGGCCCGGGAAGAGAAGGACAAGGCCGCGAAGACACTCGCGAAGGGCCGAAACGAAGCGAAAGAATCGCTCGAGGCCCTGAAACAGGTCGATGCGCAACACGAGAGCCGGGTCCAGGAGCTCTCCGAGAAGAAGCGGAAGATGGACGAAGAACGCCTCAAGATCGTGGGTAAGCTCGGGGAAACTAACGAAGCCTTGCGCTCCCGCTCGGGGATGATCGTCCAGGAAGAAGCACGCCTTGCCGCCGCCCGCGGCCATCTTGACGAAGTAGCCGCGGCGCTCAAGGAGTTCCCGAACCCCGAACCGGACGAGAAGCCGGTCCCGGCCGACGAGCTCAAACGTCGGATCGCAACGTTCCAAGCTCAGCTCGATTCCTTGGGTGACGTGAACCTACGAGCCCTGGACGAGTTTGACGAGGAGAAGACCCGCCTCGATGACTTCCAGGGCGAGATGAACCGATTGGGCTCGGAGAAGAACGAGCTCCTCACGCTGGTCGAAGAGATCGAGAAGAAGAAGCGCGAGAAGATCGCCGAAGTCGTCCTCTCGGTGAACGAGGGGTTCAAGGAGATCTATTCGGACCTGTCGGGGGGCGGCGAGGGTGAGATCGCACTCGAGAACCCCAACGACCCCTTGGCCGGAGGCCTGCTCATCAAAGCTCGGCCCGTTGGGAAAAACGTACAGCGCTTAGAGCAGCTCAGTGGAGGAGAGAAGTCGCTCGCGAGTCTCGCGTTCGTCTTCGCCCTCCAGCGGCACGACCCAAGTCCCCTTTACGTCTTTGACGAGGTCGACATGTCCCTCGATGGGGTCAATGCGGAGAACGTCGGTCGAATGCTCCGGCGGAACGCCGAGCGAGCCCAGTTCATCGTGATATCCCTGCGGAAGGTGACGCTCAAGTTCGCTCAGCAGCTCTTCGGTGTCTCCATGCACGGCGACGGGTGCTCCCGCGTCGTCGGGCTCAATCTCGACGAGGTCGTGGACGTGGCCGAACGTGATCACGAACGGATCGGACCTGCCCCGCAACGGCCCATGGAGGCCGTATGACGATCGGCCACGAGGAGGCCGCGGCGTGGAACGAAGGCATCAGCCCCGTTCCGCGGGAGGCCGCCGAACGGGTCCTCAACTACCTCGTATTCCACCGTTCCCTCATCGGAGAGAAGGAGGATTCGCCGGCGTTCCTGGAACGCTATCTCAGCCTCGTTCGAGAGCTCAAGGACGGTGTCCACGTCGTCATTCCCGACCCTCAGCAACGAGCGACGGCCCTACTTTTCGAGCTCGTCCTCGAGAACGAGTTCGACCCTTGGGAGATCGACCTGGTGCGATTCACCGAGGTCTACCTGGAGCGCGTCAAGGACGGATCGGGGATCAATTTCGCTGTTGCCGGTAAGCTCCTCTACATGGCGTGGAACATCCTCTATCTTCAATCGCAGGAGATCCTGACGCAGCGCGACCAACCGGCCGAGTCCGAAGACGGCGCGTTCCAGGACGGTGGGCCCATCGATGATGGTTACCTAAGTGACCTTACGACCCCCGAGGCCATCGATGTGACGACGGCGGTGCTGGACACTACGGGGGCCCCAGCCCTCGTTCCGCTGATCTCGCACGCCGAGACTCGACCGGTCACTCTCCTCGAACTCGTTCAAGCGTTCGGGCAAGCGGAGCAGGACGCCCGACAGGCGCTTCACGTGGAAGAGCTTCGCGAGCGCCTTCGCGAGCAACAACGCAGTCCTCCCGAGATCCTCGTCCACGGAGACATCCCGCAGCGCGACCTAGCCGACGCGTGGGAGATTGTCCGCTCCCATCCGAAGGGAGAGGCGTTTAACTTCCTCGACCTTTGGCGGCCGGAACAGGGCCGCGACCACTTGGTGGCATTGTTCCTCGCCGCGTTGTTCTTGGCCCGCGAACGGGCCATCGACTTCCTCCAGGAGTCGATTGGCGAAAGTCCCCTACTCCTCGTTCGTAGGGAAGATGTACGACCTGCCCCCTCGGGAGCGTGAACACAATGCCCTTCAAGGTGGACGACCTGGTGCTCCGGATCGAAGCCGTACTGTTCGCGAGTGGAAAGCCGCTCTCGGTGAAGGAGCTGGGAGATGCGCTTTCCGTGAACGACGCTCAGCCCGTTCAGGCCGCGCTACGCGTCCTGATGACCCAGTATGATGACCGGAGCTCCGCCCTCGAGGTCCGCCATGTAGGTGACCGCTACGCACTCAAGGTCCGCGAAGAGTTCGTGGGAACGGCGCAACCCATCACCCCGGTGGACATCCCTCCCCGCACCCTCAAAACGCTCACGCTCATCGCCTACCATCAGCCCGTCAAGCAGAGCGTGCTCGCACGCATGATGGGGGATTCCGCCTACCAGGAGGTCCAGCGGCTGAAGACGCTCGGGTTCGTCCACATGGAGCCGAGCGGTGCCACCTTCGAGCTTCGCACGACGCATCAGTTCGCTGAGTACTTCGGCCTACCCGCGGGCCGAGTGGAGGAGATCCGCAGCCTGCTCGTCGAACGCCTAGGGGTGGTCCCCACGGCCCCTCCGGGTGCCGCCGGGATTCCTCTCCCAACGATGCCCGGTGAAGCAGCCCCCGAACCGTCGCCGGACGAGCTCAAGACCGTCCCCGCGGGAGCGGAAGGCGTGCGTCCGTCGTCGTCGGATCAGAACGCTCCACAGTAAGGACAACGCGTTTGGCCGGCGGGCCGCGGTTGGCCGCAATAGGAGCACGGTCGTCCTCCGGAAGCGGACCACGCGCCCGCGGGTCGGTAGATGCTGGCGTTCGCCCGCGTGGTCGCTGATGCGCCCTCGGTGACCGCACCCTGCCCCGGCGCGAACCCGGGCGCTTGGAGCGGATAGTTCTGCGAGGTGAGCGTGTAGTACCCGGCCCGAGGCGGAGCCGGAGGCGTGGACGAGCTGTTCGACACGCTCGCGAACACAATGATGAGCACGATAACCACCGCGCCTAGAGCTCCCAGCACGATCCACAACGGTGGGATCGTAGGTCCGGATCCCGCGCCCGAGGGAACCGACGGCGCCGGCGGGGGTGGTATTCCTGGAGTGGGGCCGGTCCAGTGGTAGCCTACGATGGTGCGATTGGAGAAAGCGTTCACGAAGAGAGGAGCGTCGATCCCTCCCCATCCGGTAGCGGGGTTCCATCCCGGGCCAGCGGAGAATACGTAGTTCGAGCCGGCCGTCACGTAGAGGTAGGGAGAGGACGGGCTGGGGAACGCGTCAAAGAAGCTTCCGATGCGGTAGAGGCTGGGGTCGATGAACCCGAACGATGTCCCAAGGTCAGCGGCCATGGAGGCGACCAGGCCCGCGAACAACGGGGATGCGATGCTGGTTCCCTCTAGGACGGTGAAGTAGGTCGAGTTCTCGAACTCACTGATGTAGGCAATGGTCGTGTTGGCGGCGAAGGATACGTCCGGTTCGGAGCGTCCCAACGTTGTCAGCCCTTCGACGGATGATCCGTTGGCGATAGCCGATTGTGCCCCTGAGTCGAATTGCCAGTCGGGCTCCGGGATGATGGGGCTACCACCTCCCTCGGTCCCCGAAACGCTCGATCCCTCCGCATCATACCAGGCGGTCGTGCTCGAAAAACCACCGACGGACGTGTCAAAGGAGTCGTTGAGAACGCCCGTCTGGGCGTTGAACGTGCCACTGGGCGTCCCTTGCAGCACCGGCGTGACCCCGCCCACCGCGACCGTCCCCCAATCGTCGAACGCGGCCGTCCCCGGCCACGTCGGCCACTGGCCCTGGAAGCGTCCGCTCAAGGAACTGGGAGCGTTTCCTTGGTCTCCGCTGGCCGCGACGACGGTGACGCCAATCGCTGCGGCGTGTTCAAGCTCGGCGTCCCACAACGAGTCGTTGAGGTCCGGAAGCCCGTAGGAATTGGTGACGGCGGCGAGCGATGCGTTCGCGAAAGTGTAGTTGAGTGCCGCGGCCAGCGTCATGGCGAAGTCATCCGCGATGTCACCATTCGTGACCGTTGCGTTCGGGTAGTAGAGTGTCGAGGAGAAGTAGAACGTGGTGATCGTCGCACCGGGGGCGAGACTTCCCGCCATCTCTACGTCTAATGAGTTCTCGAT
>JBAUTP010000219.1:0-3363 GCA_049582265.1 Thermoplasmata archaeon | reverse complement strand
CATCCAGGTCGGGAACGGGTTGAAGATCCCTGACGACCGGCACGACGCCGCCAAACGGGGACCCTACATGACCTGGAAGGAAACGCGCTAGGCCGCGGTCGCTTGCGCAACGGCCGCCTTGACCCGTTCCATGCCCGACTGCGCGAGTCGCTCGGCCTCCTTCTGCGACTTCGCCTCGGCGAAAACGCGCATCAGCGGCTCGGTACCCGAGGGCCGCAGAAGGAGCCAGCCTGCATCTTCGAAGATCTTGAGCCCGTCAAGAGTAAGGAACCGACCTCCGCTCTTTCGTTGCTCCCCGACAAGGATCTCGAGGACTTTTTCTCGGAGCGGTACCGGACAAGGCACCTTCTCCTTGATCACTACGTAGCTCGGAAGGTCGCTCAGGGCCGCCGCGAGACTCTGGCCACTCCGTGCCAGGATCTCGAGCACCGAGGCGAGCGACATGGCCCCGTCGCGTGCCAGATGGAACTTGGGAAAGATGAGACCACCGTTGTCCTCGCCGCCGAAGATCGCGTGTCGCGCCAACATTTCGCGGGTCACGACGGGGGATCCAACGCGGGTGTACACCACCTCGGCACCCAAGGGGCGAATGGCGTCCTCGACGCTCTGGGAGGCGCTCACGGGGGCTATGACGATCCCTCCATGATGCGCTCGCGCCATCTCCCGCGCAAGGAACGTGAGCATCTTTTCGCCGGAGACATAGTTCCCCTGCGCGTCGACGAAGACCGCCCGGTCGGCGTCCCCATCATGGACAACGCCGAGGTCCGCTCCCACCGCGGGCACCGTTCGCTTGAGGTCGCCCAAGTTCGCCTCGACGGGTTCGGAGAGATGCCCCGGGAACGTCCCGTCCACCTGGGCATTGAGCGTGACGACCTGACAGCCCAGCCGTCGAAGCATCATCGGACTCGTGTTCGCGGATGCCCCGTTACCACAGTCGAGGACGATACGGAACGCCCGTTGTCGAATGGCCTCTTGGTCGACGAGCTGCACGATCCGTTCGACGTAGCGTTGAGCACCGTCCGTGTCTCGGGAGATGGTTCCGATGCGGTCAAAGGGAGCCGTCTGGATCGTTCCGGACTCGACCAGGGATTCGATGGCCTCCTCCACGCGACGTGGGGCTTCCAATCCATCGGCCGCGATCAGCTTGATTCCGTTGAAGTCAGGTGGGTTATGCGACGCCGTGACGACAACGCCAAACTGTGCCTTCAACGCCCGCACACTGTACTGGATCGCCGGAGTGGGGAGGACTCCGACCTCGATCACGCGATGACCCGCAAGGGCCAGGGTCGATGAGACGATTCCTGAGAAGGCCGGGCTCGAGGTCCTCCCATCCCACCCGACCACGACGGGCCGTCCGGCGGGTAACGACCGGGCAATGGCACCCGAAACCTGGGCGACGAACGGGGCCGTGAGCTTTTCGCCTACGACCTCACGTATGCCGTTGGTCCCAAACCATCTCACGCGTGTCGATGGGGGTTGAGGGTTCTTAAGAACTGTGCTTTCTCGCAAGGAAGACGTACAGGGGATGGCGACCGACGCAGGACACTCCGAGTTCGAGGGTCCCGACCCCGCCCCGGTTGGGACGGCGAACGCGCCCGTCGCCTCGGCCCGGTGGCTCGCGGACGAGATGCTGGGCCGACTGGCCCGCTACCTGAGGTTCCTGGGGCACGATACCGCCTACGTGCGCGGCCTCAAGGACGCGGAGGTCGTCGACCTCGCTCGCCGCGAAAGTCGCGTTCTATTGACCCGAGACCGTGCGCTCGCCCACCGAGTCCCGGGCGCTCTCTTGCTCACGAGCCCTCAACTCAAGGAACAGTTCCGGGCCGTGCGGCGTGCGTTCCCGGAAGTGACGTTCGAGGTACGATTCGACCGTTGCACTCTTTGTAACGGCACGCTCGAGCCCACTCGTCCCCCCGGCAAGGGGGACGAAGCTCTCAGAGCCGCGGCGTCTTCCGATGCCCGACCTACCTTCGATTGCACTGAGTGTGGCCATCGATACTGGGAGGGAAGCCATACCGCTCGCGTCCGACGAGACATCGCTCAATGGATCGCTGAGGACGTTCCATGATCCGGGCCTGGGTCGAACTCTCGGGGGAGAATGAAGCACTGGCTCGAGCAGAGCTCGCTTCCGTGCTCGAGATGTCAGGTGGCGGATTGAGTCCCGGCACGTCTCTCTCCTGCCACCCGACGTGGGTCTCGGCCCATTTGCCGTCGGCGGAGGCGGGCCAATGGGTCGCACGCCGGCTCGCGTTCGCCCATCGCGTTCTCGAAGAGTGGCCGGAGCGAGATTTCGACGACCTCCGACGGCGTATGGTCCGGTTAGGCTCGACCGTCGCTTCGCGTCGCTTCGTGCCTCCCCGAGGCCCTCGGGCCGAGGCATGGCACGAACTCGTCCGGGAGTATCGCTCGTCGGGAGGAATCGTCGACCTCTCGCCAGGGGCACGCACGATCTTTCTCGATGCGGAACCCGAGGGGGGATGGCGCGTGATCGAGGAGATCGGTCGGGTCGACCGGCACGGGTTCGAGACCCGTCGGATGCATCGTCTCCCGTTCCGTAGGCCCGTCACACTTCCTCCTCGTCTTTCGCGGGTCCTTGTGAACTTAGCCCGGGTGCGTCCCGATGCCCACGTGATCGACCCCTTCGTGGGGACGGGTGCTCTGCTGGCCGAGGCCGCGTTGGTCGGAGGCAGTGTCTCCGGCGTCGACCGGGATCCCCGTATGGTGCGTGGGACCCTCCAGAACTTCGCCTACCTGGGCCTCGAGGCCGAGACACTTCGCGTCGCCGACGCGGCGGAGACCTTTCCGTGTCCGGACGGCGCGTCGTGGTCCCACCTCGTGACCGACCCGCCCTACGGCCGTGCTTCAGGGACCGCCCGCGAGCCGTCTGCCCAGCTCATTCATCGAGCATTGGATGCCTGGGGACAGGTCATTTCCCCGGTGGGTCGGATCGCGCTCGCGGTACCCTCCACAGTGAACCCGGAGATCCAAGGGTGGAAGCTAATGGTGCAGGTGCGGGACCGGGTGCACCGATCCCTCACGCGGGAGTTTCGGTCGTACGTGAGCGAAGCCGCGCCAACGACTCAGGCGACAGTGAAGTTGACCGAGTTGCTCGAAGGCCCGGCATAGTTCGAAGCGCACAGCTGATAGGTCGAAAGGGTGAGCACGACGGTCGCCTGCTCAGCGTTGAGGTACGTGACCCGCATCGGCGTCTGACCCCCGGCGCCCACCGTGACATAGCTCGAGGCCGGAAGCGTGAAGGAGGCTTGGTCGGTGAATGTTTCGACGGTGCCGTTGGGGAGGTAGACGATCCATGTCGAGTTGTTCTCGAAAGCCGTGAGCTGGGGCCCCGATAAAGGCACAGTG
>JBAUTP010000218.1:0-10801 GCA_049582265.1 Thermoplasmata archaeon | reverse complement strand
GCACTCATTTGCGCGGCGAGTTCGGCAAACTCATCGGCGGTCCCGGCAAAAATGGACCCGATGACGGTCGCGCCGGCGGAACGAGCAATCGCGATCTCTTGAGGGTATTCGGCAATGCCCGGGTTCGGAAGGCCCATAGCATTGAGGAATCCCCACCGGTCGAGAGTTTCGATCGTGGGATTCGGATAGCCCGGACGGGGGCTGGGTCCGATGGACTTCGTGATGACCCCGCCGATCCCGGTTTCCCAGGCACCCCGGAGCGATTCACCACTTTCGCCCCATACCCCCGAGGCGAGCAAGAAGGGGTTACGGAGCGAGATGCCGGCGACCTCGGTTCGTAGGTCCGCCATCGCCGAAGGGAGGTGTGTGGGTTTATATCGCTATATTTGCTCGATAACCCGCCATGCATCTCGAGCGCTTGACCGACGCCGCGCGTAGTGCGCTCGAACAGGCATTCGCACGTGCCGCTGAGCTCCGGCACACAAGCGTAGAACCTGAGCACCTCCTGCTCGCGCTCCTATCGGACGAACAGGGACCTACGGCCGCGCTGCTCGCGCATCTGGGCGCGAAGGTTCCCGACCTGGTGACGGCCGTCGAGAGTCGACTGAGCCAATTTCCCACCGCCGACCACGTGGCAGCCTCGGACCAATTCCTTTCCCGTGGCCTCACGTCGGTCCTGGATGCGGCCGAGACGGAGGCACAGAAACACAAGGATCGGTACACTTCGGTCGACCAACTTCTCATTGGCCTCCTCTCCCTGAAATCGCCGGCCCGCGATCTCCTCGAGGATACCGGAGTTCGTCGGTCGGGCGTGGAGGCCGCTCTGGCCCAGCTCCGGGGAGGAGACCGACCGGTCGAGAGCCGGCAAGAAGAACAGCGATTTCAGGCGCTCGAAAAATACGCGCGGGATCTCACGGAACTCGCACGGCAGCGCAAGCTGGACCCGGTCATCGGCCGGGACGAGGAAATTCGCCGGGTGTTGCAGATCCTGTCTCGACGAACGAAGAACAATCCCGTCCTGATTGGCGAACCCGGCGTCGGCAAGACGGCGGTGGTAGAAGGGCTCGCGTTACGGATCGCGCAACGGGACGTGCCGGATTCACTCCGGGACCGCCGGGTCCTTGCGCTGGACCTCGGCGCCCTTCTGGCGGGCGCCAAGTTCCGAGGGGAGTTCGAGGAACGGATCAAGGCGGTCCTTTCGGAGATCGAGCGCTCGGAAGGGAAGATCATCCTGTTCATCGACGAAATCCATACCCTGGTCCACGCCGGCGCCGCGGAGGGCGGTGCGATGGATGCGTCGAACTTGCTGAAACCCGCGCTCGCACGCGGAACGCTCCATTGCATTGGCGCAACGACGATCCAGGAGTACCGCAAGTACATCGAGAAGGATGCCGCCCTCGAGCGACGCTTCCAACCCGTCTACATCCAGGAGCCCTCGGTCGAAGACACGGTATCGATCCTCCGTGGGATCAAGGAGCGCTACGAACTTCATCATGGCGTGAAGATCCACGACGCGGCGCTCGTCGCCGCCGCCACGCTGACCGCGCGCTACCTTCCGGATCGGCGCTTGCCCGACAAGGCCATCGATGCGATCGACGAAGCCGCGTCGATGGTACGGCTGGCGCTTGACTCCCGTCCTCCCGAACTGGATCAACTCACGCGTCGCATACGCCAGCTGGAGATCGAGCGGACCGCTCTGCGTAGGGAAACGGACCCCGCTTCGAAGGACCGAGCCCAGAAGATCGACCGAGAGCTCGCCAACCTCAAGGAACACGAGAAGGCTCTCGCGACGCGCTGGAGGCATGAGAAGGAGCTCGTCGAGCGAGTCCGGGCGATCCGAAAGAAACTGGACGACGCGAAAGCCGAAGAAGAGATCGCGGAGCGTTCGGGGGACCTTGAGGCCGCCGCACGGCTCCGCTACGGGACCTTGCCCCAGCTCACCCGTGAGCTCGAAGAAGCGGGCGCCAAGCTACGACCGGCCGAGGGAACGGGACTGCTGCGCGAAGAGGTTGACGAGGAGGACGTGGCCCAGGTCGTCGCGAAGTGGAGCGGTGTCCCCGTGTCGCGGATGCTTGAAGGCGAGACGAAGCGACTGTTGGGTATGGAAGCGGAGCTCCAGCGCCGCGTCATTGGCCAGGACCCGGCGGTCATCACCGTCGCCCGCGCAGTTCTCCGATCGCGTTCGGGCCTCGGAGATCCCAACCGGCCGTTGGGCACCTTCCTCTTCGTCGGTCCGACGGGGGTCGGCAAGACCGAGTTGGCTAAGGCGCTGGCCGGTTTTCTCTTTCACAACGAGAAGGCTCTCGTTCGGATCGACATGAGCGAGTACATGGAGAAGCATACCGTCGCTCGTCTGGTAGGGGCTCCCCCCGGCTACGTCGGCTACGAGGAGGGGGGGCAGCTGACGGAGGCGGTCCGCACTCACCCGTACACCGTCGTGCTGTTCGATGAAGTGGAGAAAGCACACCCCGACGTCGTGAACGTATTGCTCCAACTCATGGACGAGGGTCGATTGACCGATGGACAGGGGCGGACCGTCGATTTCCGCAACACCATCGTCATCATGACCAGCAACCTCGGCACCGACGAGCTCACCCCGGAGCAAACCGAGTCCGAACGTCGGCGGATCATCGAAGCAGCACTTCGCCGGTACTTCCGACCCGAGTTCTTGAATCGGCTCGATGATATCGTCATCTTCCATCCCCTGACCGATAGGGATCTCACGGGCATCGTCGACCTTCAACTGAACCAGGTCCAAGAACGCTTGCGCGATCGGCGGATCCGCTTGGTGGCCACCGAGGCCGCGAAGAAGATGCTCGCGAAGGAAGGGTTCGACCCTCAGTTCGGAGCGCGACCGCTCAAACGTACGATCCAACGCGAGGTGGTCGATCCCCTCACGGTCCGTTTGCTCAACGGGGAGATCCGGGACGGGAGCGAAGTTAGGGTCGACGCGCGCCACGGCCAGATCGAAGTGTCCGTGGCGAAGAGTTCCACCGCCAAGGAAGCGGAAGCCCAGTGACTCGTTCGATCACCATTGCGGTCGTCGGATCCCCGGGGGTCGCTCCGGAGCTCGGGAAGAAGGGTACCGCTTCCGACCTCACGCTCTACAATGCGGTACGGGACGACCACGCCCTCACGGTGATCGAGCCCACGCGCTTTCCCGAAAAGTTCGCGGCCCTCCTCTTCTCGCTCGCGATGGCCGATGCGGTCGTCGTGATCGTGCGTCAGCTGAACCGGGACGTCGCGGAAACGCTGGCGGCCGTCGATCAGTTTTCAAAACCGTCGGAGATATGGCTCGCTCCCGAGGTCGGGGAGGCCGACGTTCGGCGTATCCTCAAGGGTCTGGGCCTTGCCGAGGCGCCGATCCACGCTCTGGACATTCTCGCGCTTCGGGCGGAGCTCGGCGAACGAAGCGCAGCCGAGCGACCGGGTGTCGTCCGCGTTCCCATTGATCACGCCTTCCCCGTGAAGGGCGTGGGTGCCGTCGCGCTTGGCATCGTCGCCCAAGGCAGGCTCGTGGCTCATGACAAGCTCGAGCTCTTTCCTTTGGGCCGGACGGTGGATGTCCGGTCGATCCAGGTCCACGATGTGGAGGTACCCCAAGCGACCTCTAGCGAGCGGGTCGGAGTGGCCCTGCGCGGCGTAGAAGCGGATGAGCTGGAGCGCGGACAGGTCCTCGCCCCCGCGGGGGCCCTCCAGTTCAGCGCCGAGCTCACGCTTCACGAGGTGACGGCGTCGCCGTACTATCGCGGTGATCTAGCGGCCGGTGGAGCCGGGCACGCGCTGGTCGGTCTCCAGTTCGTACCGGCTCGAGCCACGGCCGTGGCGGATGGGTCGACAACTCTCACGCTCGACCGGACGGTCGCCTATGGTCCGGCAGAACCCGTGTGGGTTGCGGACCTCTCGGTCTCCACGGGACCGCGTCTCGCCTACCGAGGTAGGCTCTAGCCCGCCTTGCCCGAAGATGCCGCGGAGTCGCGGGAAGCGATTACGCGAACATCGTGACGGATTCCTTGCGGAGCTCTTCCTCACCCACGACCTTTTCGATCGCGCGGTCGAAGTCCGTCGCCGTTACTGTCTCTCGCTCTTCCCGAATGGCCCACATCCCGGCTTCCGTACAGATCGCCTTGATGTCGGCTCCTGTCACGCCCTCGCTCCGATTGGCGAGCGACTCCCAGTCAATGGTCTCCTTGATCGCCATTCCATGCGAGTGGATTTTGAAGATGTCTACGCGCCCCGCGAAGGAGGGGACGGGGATCTCGATGATACGGTCGAAACGACCCGGACGCAGGAGCGCCTCGTCGAGAATGTCCGGACGGTTCGTCGCAGCGATGATCTTGACATTGGCGAGCGGTTCGAAGCCGTCCATCTCTGCGAGGAGCTGCATCAGCGTCCGTTGGACCTCGCGGTCGCCGCTCGTCGCCACTTCGAGGCGCTTCGCGCCGATCGAATCCACTTCGTCAATGAAAATGATCGTGGGTGACTTCTCACGCGCGAGCTGGAACAATTCACGAACGAGGCGGGCGCCCTCCCCGATGTACTTTTGGACGAGCTCGCTCCCCACGAGGCGTACGAACGTAGCGTGCGTGTGATGCGCCACGGCCTTCGCGATGAGCGTCTTGCCGGTCCCGGGCGGGCCGATCAGGAGCACTCCTTTGGGCGGGTCCACCCCGACCCTGCGGTACAGTTCCGAACGGAGCAACGGGTACTCCACCGCTTCGCGGATCTCCCGGATCTGATCGGAAAGTCCGCCGATCTCTCCGTACGTCACGTCGGGTTTCTCTACGATCTCGCTCGCCGCGACGAGCGGGTCCAGGGATGCCGGAAGCACACCCATGACCGCGAGCGTCTGTTTGTTGAGAGCGACCCGCGAACCGACCGTGATCTTCTCGTGTTCCACGGTCTCCGCCGAATTTACGACGAAGTCGGGACCCGTGGAGGACTTGACCACCACACGACCGTCGGTGAGAATATCTCGAACGCTTCCCACGATGAGCGGCGGGTAGCGAAGGCGGTCCAACTCCGTCTTGAGTCGCTTGACTTCCCGCTGGAGGCGGAGGATCTCGGCCTCCATGTAGTGCCGCTCGCTCTCAACGCGCTTGATCGCTTCCGCGAGCTGGGTGTTCTTGAGTTCGAGGAAGGAGACTCGATCGAAGGTGTCCCGTGGCGCCGGCGCCGTTTCGGGTTCAGACATCTCGGGAGAGCTCCTTCACAGGTATTGGCTTCCGATTCCTGAAGGGAATAAAGCCTTACTCCTTATATCAAATCACTCTTGGTAACGCCGACATGGTGCGCGCGCGACGCGCAGAATCGTCGCGCATGGGCGTTGCTTTTGCGCCCGGGCATGTCACAGGGCTCTTCGTTCCGCAGCTCTCCGGACGAGACCCTCGATCCCGCGGTTCGATCGGGGCCGGGCTGGTGCTGGACGTCGGCGTTCGCGCTCGCGCCCACTGGTCTCCCCACAAACCCCGCCGGCTGGTTATCCGTGCGGACGTGCCGCGGCCGCTTCCGATCACGACCGAGGTAGCCTCACGACTGTGGGGGAACCGGGAGGGTCGATTGGAGGTCGACCTCGTACACGAACTTCCGATTGGCCAAGGGTTTGGCATGAGCGCGGCTGGAGCATTGGCCACCTCGCTAGCGGTGGGAGCCGCGGTTGACGTGCCTCGGCAACGCTGCATCGAGGTGGCGCATCTCGCCGACCTCCTCCATGCGGGTGGTCTCGGGGGCGTGTCGGCCATACTGGGCGGGGGCCTCGAAATCCGGCGGTCCCCTGGAGTTCCACCATGGGGAAAAGTGAGTCACACTGCCGTCGGCGCCCGGATCCTTCTTGGAACGATGGGAGCGCCGTTGCCTTCCAGCCATCTCCTTTCGCGGGCCACGTTCCTCGCGCGCGTCGAGGTGGCTGGAATTCCCGGGCTCGCGAGACTTTTACGTCGCCCAAGCCTCGCGAACTTCCTTACGGAATCTATTACGTTCGGGGATTCGCTCGCGTTGGCGCCGCCGTCGCTACGAAAATTCCTTACCGACATGCGGGGCCAGGATATCCCCTGCCTTCAGGCAATGTTCGGCCGCTCCTTCGTGGCGATTCCGGAGTCTCGACAGACTCGGCGCTATCTCATCGAGGCTCTCGCACGTCGTGGATGGCCCGCGGTCGAGATCGGCGTAGCCCGCCGAGGAGCGTGGGGACGTCGCGGAGCTGTGCCATCACCCAAAGCCTTTTAGAAGAAGGCTAGCTCGCGCCGCCCTCCATGACCCGCAAGCCCGGACGGATGTACCGCGAAATCGAGGGCCAGGTCTACACCCGGCAAGAGTACATGGGCGGGATTCCTACGTGCCGCGTGACTCAGTTCGATACGGGGAACCTGAAGACAGCGTTTCCGGTCTCCCTGTCTCTCGGAGCCAACGAAGCGGCCCAGGTCCGTGATATCGCGCTCGAGGCCGCGCGGATCAGCGCGGTTCGCGTTCTGGAGCGCCAAGCCCCGAACGCCTATCATCTCAAGGTCCGCCGGTACCCCCACCAGATCCTTCGAGAGCACAAGATGGCGATGGGTGCAGGCGCGGACCGTATCTCAGACGGGATGCGGGGTGCTTTTGGTAAAGCCGTCGGTCACGCCGTTCGGGCACAGATCGGAATGGAGCTCATGACCGTCTACACGACCTCCGAGCATGTGGACGACGCCAAGGAAGCCTTACGAAAGGCGGCCCACAAACTGCCGATCCCTACCCAACTCCGAATTCGTACCGCTGACTAGCCGCTCGGTTTCACGATCAACACGGGACATCGGACGTGGTGCGCCACAGCGTCGGACACGCTGCCTAACAGAAGTCGCTTGGTGGTCGATAGTCCACGCGATCCCAGCACGAGAAGGTTCGTTGCGTGTCGGTCAAGATGGGAAAGGATCTCCTCGGCCACCACTCCCTCAAGACAAACGCCTGTCGTCGCGCTCACCCCTTCCCGTTGGGCGCGTTGAACCGCTGTCTCGACGATACCGCGGTAGTACTCGACCTCCCCTTTGGGAAGTCCGGCGGGAACCCACGAATCGCTGGTGGGAACGTACGCGGGGAGGAGCGGTGCCACCGCGAGGATCGTGAGTTCGCTGGAATATTTCTTCGCAAGGTCGATGGCGAAATCTAGTGCTTGACTCGCGCATCGGGAGCCATCGATCGCGACCGCGATTCGACCGAGGAAACCCGATGTCACTTTGCTTGGCACCGCGGGCGAGTACAAGGTTATTTCGCCCCTTCGCGAGACGACCGTTACCGATGGGCGCAAGTCTTAACTCTTCTTTTCCCTGAAACCGTACGTCGGGTGCTTTCTCGTGCCTCCAACCTGCAGCAACTGTGGTGCGTCGGATTTCGTGTGGGCCAACGAGCTCCGCACGGGCATGACGGGATCCGGTTCCCTCTCGGTTCGACCTCGCGGCGAAATCGCTCTCGGGGCGCGAATCTGCCGCGCTTGCGGTCACGCCGACCTTTTCCTGCGTGACATCGCGATTCTGCACCAACCCCAGAAATGGCGGCAGGGCGAATTCGTCCCCATTCCGGTGCGCGCCGCTCCTGCGACCTCCACGACCCCTACAGCCTCCTCCCCCGCTGCACCCATGCCCTCCGCTCCCTCCACGACAGTGCCCACCGTTTCCACCGGCCCCGCACATCCTGCACCCTCGCCGCATCACACTGGTCATCCGGTCGCGACGGCGCCTACTCCTGCACAGGCTCCGGCCGCACGTGCCGTTTCGCCACCATCCTCCCCGGTCCCGGTCGCACCTGCCCCTTCCCCACCGCCCTCGCAGGCCCCGGTCGTGCCTGCTCCTTCACCATCACCATCCCCCAAGGAGACGGCCGTGACGCAAGCGCCGCCCGCCGCTACTGCACCGCGTCCTCCTGAGCCATCCGTCCCCGCTCGCTCTGAATCCCATGAGCCACCCCGTCCGGATTCGGAACCCCCCGCCACGCCGGCGTCGGAGTTGGCTCCCCCCATCGATCCGTTGCAAGCTACGATGGAGACCCCACCCGCGCCGAGGCCCAAGACGACCCGTCGGCGCACCCCTAAGGCCAAGCCCACGACGGGAGACGACGAACCCGCGTCAGCCCCAGTGGATAACCCTTAGCGCCCTTGGTCCACGTACAGTACGGCCGGAGCGGGACCCACGTCGCTGGGGCGTGGGTCCGATGCTGAAGTTCCGCGCCCCTCAGCTCGGACGGTCGAATCCGATAGGTTGAGCGGTGAAATAGCGGGGCATGGATTTGAACCATGGATCTACGGGTTATGAGCCCGTCGGGATTTCAGGACGGACGGCGACGCCGGCCGCTTTCCTGACTACCCTACCCCGCTGTGGCGCGAGGAATGAGCCATGCTATATGAGACCTTCATCGCGACAGGACGCGTCGCCATCCCGAACGGCGACGCGTCAGTCTCACGGCAAGGAGAAGAGGTTGGGAACGACCGCAACTAGGTGAACGTCACTTTCACCGTAACCGCCGCTCCATTCACGGTGAGCGGACTCGGGGGATTCGAGGTCTCGCTATAGCCGGATGACGTGACCGTGAACGCAAATGTTCCGTTCGGCAGGCTGAAGGAGAGGGTCGTGCCGGTTCCCGTGTGCGTGATCCCGTCGATCGTCACCTTCCAGCTCGTTCCTTTCACCAGCCCTGTCTCCGTGAATTTCACCGTATACTTGTACGGCGTCCAGTCCGTGTTCACTTCCGGCGGGTTCGCTCCGTTGACGGTGACCGTGCCCGTGCCCGAATCTGCGCCCGAACGAATGTAGTAGCCCGGGACTGCCAGGAACTTGTAGCCGTAGGTGCCGTCCGGTTCGTGCGTGAACGAGAGCACTTCGGAGACCGAGGTGCGTTGCGTCTTGGTCACCGGTGTGCCCGAGGGTGGGGTCAAGGTCACGCCCCACGTGAGACCGCTGGGCAAGCCCGTCTCCTCGAACTTGATCGTGTACCCCGACGTGGATGCGTGCATATTCACCGCGAAAGGCACGGTGCATCCGAAGGCGCCGGGAGTGATGTGCTTCCCTCCGGTCGCCACCCAAGCGGACTGGTTGTACGGCGACCAGGAGTTCCCGTTCCCGTTGTCAATGCCGTTGACGCAGTAGAGGAGCACGCCCGTCCGTGAGGGAGCGGGAATCGAGCCAGTCCATGTGCCGACGTTCTTTGTACCGGTCGAAAGCCTCAACGACGCGTTCTTCCACGTCGTCCCGCCCGGTTCCAGATAGGTCACATTGACATAGTGAAGCGGGCTGTCGTCCTTGATCGCGGCGGAGACGGGATACGCCGTCCCGACGGTGGCCGGGCCCTGCGGATTCGTCGCGATGAACGGTTTGCCGATCAGGAGCGCGATGTTGTACGACATCGGAAGCCCCCAGCCGGCCGACGCGTTGTACCCCGGCGTGTCATGGGGCCCAGCACCATTGAAGAACGCGTTGCTGTAGTTGGATACCGCATACGTCGGCGACACAGGGAACGGCAGGCCCGCGAAGTCACCAGCGGAATATTCCTGCTCGAGCTTGTAGAGTGTGGGGTTGAAGAATCCAACCTTATGCCCATCGAAAGCGATGATGGACGCGATCGCGCCAGCGACCGACGGCGAAGAGAAGCTCGTCCCTCCAAAGCCGGTCACCCACGTACCGTCCATGAAGCCCGTGTTGTCGGCCGCTGGGCCGGCGATGTCGGGGAAAACGCGTGCCGTCGGACTGTTGGCGGCGATGTCGTCGCAACCCTCACAGCCGCTGGGAGGCGATCCGGTGCTAAAGTTCCCGGTGGCTGAGACTTCGCTGGCCCACTTCATGGCATTGTTGACCATCGCGATCGCCGATTGATAGCTGGGCTCAGCAAAATCCGCGCTGACCCCCCCGCTGCTCCCGCCGCTCGCACCGGAGTCGAAGGTCGGACACCAGTTCCAGACCGTCTGACCCTGTCGGGCGCCGCCCGGGTCTTTCGGAGTGGATTCGTTCGTGGTCGCCGTTCCTCCCACGCTCAAGACATTCGGGGAGGAGCCGGGGTAGTTGCTCCCGGTGGAAAGTTCGCCTTGCGTGTCCCACGAATAGGGCAGCTCGCTCGTCTGGCAGATGGCCTCACCATTGCCCCCCGGCCCTACGGCTCCATTGTCGTCTCCCGAGGAGGCCAGGACGGTCACGCCGGCCGATGCCATCGTTAGGTAGTAGTTGTCGTATCCGGGGTTGCTCTCGCCGCCCCCAAAGGACTGGCTGAAGAGATCGTACGGTATGGTTCCCATCACGGAGGCGTTGGCGACGTAGCTCTCGAGGTCGTCCAGTTGCGAGTCCAGTACGGTCACTCCTTCGCCATTGACATAGGTCGGTTCGATGTAGGCTCCGGGCGCGGTGTCTCCGCTCCACTCCTGGTCGATCGTCATCTCGAAATCGAGCTCTTCGGTTACGGTGTTGGGACCGGTAGGCACCGGCGACGCACAGTCACCGGTCCCCGGAGGCTGACCGGGGTCGCCGGTGACATTGTACTGCGCGTGGTCAATCGGAGCAGGTAGCTCGGAGGGCATATTGTAGGGCGTGCCAGTGGTACCCTGGAAGAAGTCGTTGATGTCGGTGATCGAGTACGGGCAGTACTCGGTGCTGTTGAGGTCCCAGAGCCCCGTACCGAGGGTGACCCCCTTCGGGAAGCTCGGATGCACTCCGGCCGTCTTGTTTCCGGTTGCGTTCCAGAGTTGGTTCAGCTGGAGGTCATACGTGTTGACGTTCGGATAGTCCTCCCACCCCACGCCGGGCCCATTGTTCTGGTCGGGGTGAACACCCCCAGCCAGTTGAGAATTGAAGAC
>JBAUTP010000217.1:0-10436 GCA_049582265.1 Thermoplasmata archaeon | reverse complement strand
CCCGGGACGAGATCCGCCACGTGAACCGCCGAGTGAACCACGTCGTTCAGGAGAATCGGCCGGTGAAGAGCTACTTCGAGGACCGGACCGAGGCCGAGCGACGCTTTGGCTTCACGCTCTACCAGGGCGGGGCCGTCCCGGGAAAATCGCTACGGATCGTGGAGATCGAAGGGTTCGATGTCGAGGCCTGCGGCGGAACCCACTGCACTCGCACCGGCGAGGTCGGCTTCGTTACGCTCCTCGGTAGCGAGCGGATCCAGGACGGGATCGTGCGACTTTCGTACGCAGCGGGTGACCGCGCTCTCGAGGTGGTGGAGGAGCGCACGGAGGCCCTCGACGCGACGGCACGTCGTCTGGGCGTCCCTGTCACGCACGTTCCCGACGCTGTCGAGCGTCTCGAGCGGGAGCTTTCCGAGGCTCGGCGCGCAGCACGGACGAACGCCAAGGCCGACCTCAAGACCGTGGCGAGCCAGTTCCTCGAGGACCCACAGGCGACGGAGCAGGTCGGCGACGTCACGATCGTGAGCGCGGTCACCGAGTTCGACCGCCCCCAGCTCATGGAGCTCTCTCGGCTCCTCAGCCGGGAACAAGGTCGAGTGGCTGTGCTCGCGGGTGGTTCGGAAGGGGAGGGACTCCTCTTCGTCGGGTCGACGAGCGACAAAGTTCCCGCCTCGACGGTTCTCACGGAGGCCAAGAAGACCTTCGAGGGGAAGGGCGGGGGCAACGCGTCAGCCGCAACGGCGGTCGGTGAGCCCGGTGAAGCGCTTCGGGCGGCGTGGGCACTCGCGCGCGATTCGGCCCGTCGCCTCGCGGGGGCTCCCGCGCCGTCGGCCGAGGGGAGGGAGTGAGCTGAGCGACATGGACGCTCTCGCCTTTGGCGGCGTCGGCCCTGCCGCCTCTCCGGGGTAGCTGGGGACCGGTGGCGGCCGTCGTGCGTTGCGACGAAAGCTTTACCTTACCGTGCCGACCATTTCTACCCTGATATCGCGATGTCGCATGCTCGTTCCCCGGGAAGCCGGGCCCCAGGGTGAATCAGGTGGTCGAGAACAACGGTAGCTCGTGGGGCGGAGTCCCCCCCGAGGTCGTGAACTTCCTTTCCGGAAAGGGGGGACGTTCGCTCATCATCAAGGGAGGGGCCGGAACGGGGAAGACCACGTTCGGCCTCGAACTCCTCGAAAAGTTGGGCAAGCCGCGCCAGTCCTACTATCTCTCGACCCGGATCGGCGATGAGGCGCTCTACCGGCAGTTCCCCTGGCTCAAGTCGACGGAGATGCGGGCGCGCATCCTGGATGCCGGGAAGATGTTCTTGGAGTCGATCGGTGCTCGCGGCCGCAGTCCCCCTCCCGAGCTCCCCGAATCGGAGCAAAAGAAGGTGGCCGCCGCGCGCGACCTCATGCGTACGTTCAACGAGGAGCACGGTCCGCCGACGCGCGTCGACCGAACCCACCTGACCGCCCTCCTGAAGCGCAACCCCATGCCCGAGGTGGAGAACATCTACAACTTGGTCGAACGAGCGCTCCCCGAAAAGTCGTTGCTCGTCATCGATTCCCTGGAGGGTGTGACCCACAAGTACGGGCTCGAGATGGAAGAGTTCGTGATGGCCCTCCAGAAGGACCTGGTCGAAGGGTCGAACACGGACGTTGTGATGATCTTGGAGAAACCCGAGGCGGGGGGGATCGAATACCTCGTCGACGGCCTCATTTCGATCCAGCGGGAAGAACTCGACGAGCGCCGCGTTCGCCACGTTCGTCTCGAAAAGCTGCGCGCGACGAACATCAGTCGCCCGCGCTACGCGGTCACGCTCATGGGCGGACGCTTCTCCGCTCTCGGCGTCGGTATCTCCAACCATGTCGAACGGCCACCGCCTCAGTGGCAGCCGTCGAACGACCCCGACAAGTTCTACTCGACGGGGATCCCCGATTTTGACGCGCTCTTGGGCGGAGGCTTCCGACGGGGGAGCTTCAACGCGTTCGAGGCCGACGTCAACGTCGGGATCGATGACTACTACATGCTCTTCACGCCCACGTTCCTCAACTTCTTAGCCCACTCCCGCGGGGTGCTCGCCGTTCTCGCCGCAGGCGAATCGCCGGGGAAGCTACGCGATACGCTCATTCGCCACGTGCCCGCCCACGTCTTTGATTCCCGTGTTCGGATCGCGGACTACGCGGCCAACGAGTCCGAGGAGGCCTACGTGGTGGCGATGGCGCGCTACGGGCGGGAAGAAGCGCTGAGGTCCATGACGCAGGCCGAGAAGGCGGCTGGAGGACCGGAGCGAAAGCCGTTCATCGAGTACATGGCGTTCGACACCCTGGAGAGCCTGATGGGGGACCAGGCGGCGATCCGGCTCTACTTTCACGGCGTGCAGCGCGCCAAGCTCGTCGGGAACCTAGGGATCGGACTCCTCAAGCCCGGCCTCCTCGCTTCGAGCGAGATCCTCAACATGATGGACACGTACTTCCGGATCATCAACATCGATAACGCGCCCTGCATCTACGGCATCCGGCCGCGCACCACCATCTACGCCCTCTCGTACGACGAGGAGAAGGGCGCCCCGTACGCTCGCCTGACGCCCATCGTGTAAGCGCGTCAGAGGCCGACCCGCGGGAGCGCGGGAAAGGCCTCCACGACGATCGTGCCGACGATGCCGGGGACGAGCGTCATGATGAGGTCATCGTCGAGCCACGGAATGCGCGGCTCCTCGACCAGGACCGCGACGGCTCCGAGGAAGACGACGAGCACGAGCGCGGGGACGAGCGCCCACCCGAAGGCGAACACGAGGGCGCTAGCCCCAAGGACAGCGTAGACGATCACGGGCACGTGCGGAAGGAAGCGCCGACGGTCCGGACGCAGGCGTAACTCCCCCACCAGAGGGTCGACGAGCGCGCTACCGAGGATGACTACGGTCGCGATGGGGCGGGGGAATGCGAGGACGGCGATCACCAGGGCGACCGCATAGAACACGTAGCTACCCACGCGATGGGATTCGTAGGACCGCAACGTCGGAAGTTCGAGTCCGGCGGTGTGCCGTAGGAACTCCAGCACGAACACCGCGGCGAGGGCGAGCAGGATCACCGCCAGCGTGGGCAGGACGATGAAGAAATCCGTGGGGAGCACGAAGTAGAGGAGAACGAACGCGCCGAGACAGTGAATGAGCCTACGTTCGATCCGGTCCCCGAGCTCGGCATCCCCCCCGAAGCGGCCTCCTAACCACGCGCGGAAGCGGCCCCGACCGTGCAGGCGTTCGGGAGTCGTCACAGGTTCCCACGGGGCGCGTCCCGGACTATCTGACTTTCGCCAACCCCCGCGGCAAGTCTTTTGGGCGTTCTTAGATTGGGCACGAGCGTGAAAGTCCAGATATTGGTGGGTAGTAAGAGCGACCTCGAGATCGCGGAGAAGGTTCGGTCCCGCCTCACGTCCTTTCAGGTCCCGTGCGAGGTGAACGTGGCGTCCGCCCATCGCACTCCGGACAAGGTCGACCGGTTGGTCGCGGACCCTCAGACCGACGTCTTCATCGCCATGGCCGGCCTTTCGGCCGCGCTTCCGGGAAGCGTGGCGGCGAGAACCTTGCAGCCCGTGATCGGCGTCCCGTTGCATCGGGGTCTGGGGCTCGATAGCTTGCTCTCGGTCGTCCAGATGCCGCCCGGCGTGCCGGTGGCGGCGGTCGGCCTCGATGCCGCGGAGAACGCCGCGCTGCTCGCGACGGCGATCCTGGCTCTCAAGTACCCTGAGCTCAAGGAACGGCTCGCGGCGTACCGTGCCACCTGGCGTGAGGAACCCTCCCCGCCGTCGGGGAGCCCTCCGTGAGATCCCCCGAGGCGTTCCGTCAGGAGGCCGTCGCTCGACTTCGGAGCGAGATCCCCGGTCACGCCATCGTCGCGGCGAGCGGGGGCATCGATAGCACGGTGGCGGCGCTCCTGACCCAGGAGGCCGTCGGGGAACGCAGCCACGCGCTCTTCGTGGATACCGGGCTCTTGCGCGCCGGCGAAGCGGAGCGCGTCCAACGGTTCTTCGGTGCGAGCGAGCTTGCCTTCACGGTCCTGGATTCATCGGATCGTTTCTTCGCGGCGCTGAACAGCGTCGTCGACCCCGAGGAAAAGCGCCGGCAGATCGGCATGACGTTCATTCGCCTCTTTGAGGAGCAGGCCGAGCGGTGGAAGACCGACCGGCTCGTGCAGGGTACCATCGCCCCGGATTGGATCGAAAGCGGCGGCGCGCTTCGGGATACGATCAAGACCCACCACAACGTGGGCGGGATCCCGGCCGATAGCGGGCTCACACTGGTCGAACCGCTCCGGGACCTCTACAAGGACGAGGTGCGCGAGCTCGCCCGCCACTTGGGGATTCCCGACGCGGACCGGCAGCCATTCCCCGGCCCGGGCCTTGCGGTGCGGGTCAACGGCGTCGTTACGCCGGAGCGCGTGGCGCGGGCGCGCGCCGCGAACGCCGTCGTCGAGGCAGAGGTCGACCGGGCGATCGCCGAAGGGACGATGAAGCGACCGTGGCAGTACTTTGCCGTCCTCCTCCCCGTCCGGACCGTCGGTGTCATGGGCGACAACCGCGTCCACGGAGAGGCGGTGAGCGTTCGCGTGGTTGACTCGTTGGACGCGATGACCGCGTCGTGGGTCCCGCTCCCGCCGGAGGTTCTTCGACGCATCGCCGAGCGGATCACGCGCGAACTTCGCGGCGAGGTAACGCGCGTTCTCTACGACGTGACCGATAAACCGCCCGCGACGATCGAGTGGGAGTGAACGGGAGCCGAAGACCCTATCTGGCGCGAGGCTTCGATGCGAAGGAAGACAGGCTGATGTCCGCCACGAGCCCTCCCACGCGTACCCTCGCGATCCCCGAAGAGGTCGCTCAGGGGCTCGAGTCTCGGATGCGCGGGTCGAGCTTCTCCTCCCTGGACGCCTTCGTGGGATACGTTCTCGCCCGTCTCCTCGATGACCCCAGCGAGACCCCGTTCTCCGAGGAGGAGGAAAAGCGACTACGCGACCGCCTCCGCTCCCTCGGCTACATCGATTGACATCGGAGAAGAGGGTCCGACACTCGTATGGCGACCTGTCCCTTTTGCGGCTCCCCCGAGACGGACCGGATCGTCATGGACGGGGAGCGGTTCCTCGTGTTCCGCTGTATGTTCACGCCTCGGGTCGGCCTATACGTTCCCGATAGCGAGCTCGATCGGTATCTTCGCGACCATTTCGGCGCGGATGGAACCGGATACTTCCGGGGCATGTGCGACCGCCTCCACCTGTTCGTGACCAAGGGGGCGGGGGGCCAGCTCCTGACCGCTCCCCCGGAGAAAGGCTCTGGGTCGTCTCCGTCATTGTGAGGCTAGGAGGGGGGCGGCTTCTGCGGAACCGCGCCGGAGGTGTGAGGGAGCGGTCGTAGGTAGACACGTTTACGATGCCGGATGAAGCTCGAGAGGACCCACGTCGCTTCGGCCAGGTAGGGCGAGATGACCCCAAGGGCCATCGAGGCAGCGAACACGACCGCTCGATTGAATTCCGCACCCGAGGTGACCCGACGCCACTCGGGCGTGAGGGAGGGACGCACGAGACCCCCGGGTCCGCTCGCGTAACGCCAGATCCCCCACAGGAGGAGTCCCGCGATCGTCTGAACTCCGGAGAAAATGATCACCGCGAGATTCGCGGAGCTTCCGAACACGAAGAAGTGATTGGGCCCGTACTCGAACACCAACGCCGTTGGGAACGCGGTGATCGAGATCGTGAGGAGAAAGGCGAGATTCAACGACGTTAGGGTTCGGTCGTAGCGTACGATCGCCGAGAAGAGCCGGTGGTGCAATCGCCACCACGAGCCGATGACCCAGAAGGCCACACCATAGGCGACGATGTTCGCGTAAAACACAGCCAGGTAGTGATAGAGGCCGCCCGAGGTGGTGGAGGATCCAATGACCGGGATCGAGAGGTTGATGACGAGAAGCGTCATCGAGAACGCAAAGATCCCGTCGCTCAGGCTGAGCGTGCGGGACATGTCGCTCCCCGTCTCATCGAGACCCTCGAGCTCGTTGACCTTCACCGGGGCCGAATCCTCGGGCGTCACGCTAGGGTCCTCCCACCGCTGACGGCGCTTCTGCGGGACGTGTCGAACCGCCGTTCCGGCGCCCCGCCCTGGGCCAGGGCCTTACGAATCAACTCGATCCCCGCCCCGAACGCATGGCGCCTCACCGCTTCCGAATGGCGCAGCTCTCAGGTAGGGACGGCCACGGTGCCGATGTGCGCGATCGCGGAGTCCGTCGAGACGAGATGCCGGGGGAGTCCCAGGTCCTCCGCGCTCGCGCCGAGCGCGAGACCGACCAGCTGAGGGAGATGGAAGACCGGCATATCGAGGCTCTTTCCGACTTCCTTCTCGGCTCGGTTCTGATAACCGTCAAGGGAGATGTGGCACAACGGGCACGGTGTCGCCATCGCATGGGCTCCGTGCGCTTTGGCATCCTGGATCTGCGTGGCCGCGATACGGTTCGCCGTCGGCTCCTTCACGAACAGGATCGGGAACCCGCAGCACATCACCCGACCGCGGTACATGACCGGCGTTGCGCCGAGCGCCGAGATGAGGTCCTCGAAGGTGTGGGGGTCTTCGGGGCTTTCCCAGCGCATGTCGTTCGCTGGCCGGAGCAAATGGCACCCGTAAAAGGCGCCTACGTTGAGCCCAGAGAGAGGCCGCTTCACGAGGCCGCGCAGCCGGTCGAGCCCGACGTCCTCGATGAGCACTTGCAAGAGATGCTTCACGTGCGTCCCCCCGGAGTACGCCATGCCGATCTGCTGAAGAGCCCCCGCGACGCGCTCTCGGACGACCGAATCCTCGAGGCGGCGATTGGCGAGGGTTAACATGCCCTGGCAGGTCGAACACACCGTCAGGAGGTCGAGGCCCGCTCGTTCGGCGATGGCGAGGTTGCGGGCGTTGAGCGCAACGTTGAGGACGGAGTTCGCTTCATCGATGAACCCCGAACCACAACACGAAAAGTTCGGGAAGTCGACGAGCTCGACCCCGACTCGGCGTGCGACCCAGCGGGTCGCCATGTCGAGCTCTCGTCCCGATTCCTGTGCGACGCAACCTGGGTAATAGGCCAGCTTCACGACGTTTCCTCCTTCTTCGTGTCCAGCGCGTCGTAGAGCTTCCGAACCTCCTCCAAGTCCTGGATCCGTTTGGGGGCTTTCAGAATCTCCGGCTTCTTCCGTACCATGCGGAGACCCTGGGAGGCGGACGCCACCAAACCGGCGGGGCCGGAGGTCTGGCGAACCAATTTCATCTCGTTGAGAAGCCCACGTTCGCGGATGTTCTCCTTGAACCCGACAGCATGCCGGGAACCCGTCTCGGTCGCGCCCTGGACGTCGATGGCCATTTCCTTGAGGTCCCGGATGCGTTCGGAGGGCCGGACGTCCTTGGGACACGACTCCGTACACAGGTGACAACGTAGGCAGAGCCACAGTCCGTCGGTCTGGATCCGGATCAGACGCTCGCGGTGCGCCCCGTCGCGCGGGTCGACCACAAATCGATAGAGCTTCGCGAGAGCCATAGGTCCCGGGAACGCCGGATCCGCCTGCACCGCGGGGCAGGCCGAATAGCAGCTACCGCACGCAATGCATCGCGGAGTCTCCTGGAATCGCGCCACCTCGTCCGGGGTCATCGAATTCTCCCGACCTTCGGGCATGGGATGGTCCGGATCGGGGATCAGATGGGGTTGGATCTTGTGGTAGCGATCCCAGAACGGCCGTTGGTCCACCACAAGGTCACGCAGTACGGGCTGGTTGCCCATGGGGTCGACGACCACCCGGCCATACAGCTTGAGCTCCGGTCCGATCGGCGTCTGGCATGCGAGTCGGCTTTTGGAGTTGATGACCATCGCGCAGGAACCGCAGATCGCGCTTCGGCAGGAATACCGGAGTGTCAGCGTCGGGTCCATCTCCGCGCGGATCTGAAGAAGCGCGGTGAGCACCGGCGTGTGGGGCGCGAGCTCGAGGGTGAAACGCTGGTAGCGAGGAGCCTTGTCATGATCGGGGTCGAAGCGGTAGACGTCGAACGGGGCCTTCACGAGGTCGGTCGTCGGCATCAGTACACTCGTTCCTTGGGTTCGAAACGTGTCATAGTGACCGGAACATAGGAGAGTTGAGGCCCCTCGGGCGTCCACGTGGCGAGCGTATGCTTGAGCCAGTTCGCATCGTCCCGTTTCGGATAGTCGACCCGGGCATGCGCCCCCCGGCTCTCGGTCCGCGCGATCGCGCCCACGGTGATCACTTCCGCCAGGTCCAGCATATGACCGGTTTCGAGTGTGTCCGTCAAATTGACGTTGTAGACGGGGGACTGGTCGACGATCCGGACCTTCTGGAACCGTTCCTGAAGGGCCCGAATCTCGTGGAGGGCCTGATCCAGCTGGGCGGGCTGCCGGTAGATGCCGACGAGCGTGTCCATCGTCTGTTGCATGGCGGTTCGGAGAGTCGAGGGGTCCTCGCCCTCGGACCGAGCCGCCATCGTGTGAATTCGGCGGACTTCCGAGGTGAGGTCCGTCTCGGCCATCGTGGGCGTCGGCGCTGCCTCCGAGTACGCCGCGGCGGCCAGCCCGGCTTGCTTTCCGAACACCAACGTTTCGAGGAGCGAGTTACCGCCTAAGCGGTTGGCGCCGTGGATGGAGACACAGGCAGCCTCGCCGGCGGCGAAGAGTCCCGGAATATTGGTCTCGCCGCGAGCGTTGGTTCCAATGCCCCCCATCATGTAATGCTGCGCCGGCATGACCGGAATGGGTTCCGTGACCGGATCGACACCGGCGAAGCTCCTCGAAAAGTCGCAAATCTCCTGAAGCCGGCTCTCGATCTTCTCCCGTCCGAGATGCATGAGCTCGAGGTGAACGTACCTACCAGGAAATCCTCGGCCTTCCGCGATCTCCGTCACGATGGCGCGCGAGACGACATCGCGACTCGCCAGGTCCAGAACGTGCGGTGCATAGCGAGCCATGAAGCGCTCGCCCTGGGCGTTCTTGAGTATCCCTCCTTCTCCTCGCGCTCCCTCGGTAATGAGGATCCCTGATTCCAGGAGCGCCGTGGGATGGAACTGGACGAACTCCATATCCTTCAGCCGCGCCCCCGCCGCATAGGCGACCGAAATGCCGTCCCCGGTGCAGCTATGCGCGTTGGTCGTCCGGCCGTACACGCGCCCCGCCGGGCCGGTCGCGATCACCACGCTCTTGGCCACGATCTCCGCGAAGTCCCCCTGACGCCGGTCGAAGGCGACGATCCCCTGAACGCGGCCTTCGCGGACCACGATGCTCGTTAGGTCCCATTCTTCGTACAGGCTGAACGATTCGGTCTCGAGCCGCTCATAGATGGCCTGGAGGAGGGCGAGGCCCGTACGGTCGGCGGCGTAGATGGTGCGCGGGAACCCGGCGCCTCCGAACGGGCGAGTGGCGAGGCGCCCGTCGGGAGCCCGGCTAAAAATGGTTCCAAAATGTTCCATCTCCACGACGGTCGGCCCCGCCTCTTGGCAGAAGAACTCGATCGCGTCCTGGTCTCCGAGGTAATCCGACCCCTTCACCGTGTCGTAGATGTGGGTCTCGACGGAGTGCTCTTTCCCTACCGCCGCGTTGATGCCACCCTGCGCAGCCCCCGAGTGAGAGCGAAGGGGATGGAGCTTGCTGACTAACCCGACGTCCTTGCCTGCCTGGATCGCCGCGAGTGCGGCGCGTTGACCGGCCAGACCCGCACCCACCACGACGACCTCGTGCCGTTGCATCGAAAGAATCCGGGGTGCGGAATCGCGGCCTCCTCTTAATCGTAACGAGAAGCATCGGACGTCCGAACGCCTAGGGCGGATCCATTACCGGGTAGTGCGCTTCATCGCGGCGAGAGGGCTCGAAATCCGTCAAAGCCGGCGGTAGAACGTTACCTCGAGTTCATCCCCCGCTCAGGACTTATATACCCACCGAGAGTCACCTCGCCGGTTTTCACTGCCGAGGTAAGGACCACGATGTACGGGACCATGGAGGCCGCTGGGGATCGACTCCTGAAGGGCACAACGACGATCGGCCTCGTTTGCAAGGACGGTGTCGTCCTCGCGAGTGAGCGACGGGCGACCGCCGGCTCAATGATTGCGAACAAGTACGCTCAGAAGCTCTATCGGATCGATTCCAACATCGGGTTGACGATCGCGGGATTGGTCGGGGATGCCCAGGTTCTGGCGCGCTATCTCAAGGCCGAAGTAGCGCTCTACCGACTTCGCCGCAGCGCTCCCCTCACGGTGGAGGGCGGAGCGACGTTGCTCGCCAACATCCTGAGCGGGAACCGCATGTTCCCCTACTACGCCTGGCTGATCCTGGGCGGCGTCGACGCGAAGGGCGGCCACGTCTTCTCCGTCGACCCGGCCGGGGGCTCCATCGAGGACCGGTACGTCTCCGTCGGCTCCGGCTCCACCTTCGCGTACGGACCGCT
>JBAUTP010000216.1:0-1689 GCA_049582265.1 Thermoplasmata archaeon | reverse complement strand
GTTCCCGCCCGGGGCAAATGAGATGGGCTCGGAGACGTCGTCGCCGTCCACCGTGATCATCCCCGATGAAGGAGTGACGGAGTAACCTCCCCCTGAGGTGACATCGTAGGCGTAGCTTCCATCGGGTTCCGAAAACACGATCGCGCTCCCGTCCGAACTCTGCGACGCGTGGTTGAGGGTTACGGACCAGTTCGTGGCGGCCGTGAGCCCCGACTCGTCGAAGGTGACCGTAAAGGTGGGCGGCGACCCTTGACTCGAGCCTCCAGCCTTGAAGACGCCCGCCACAAACAGGACTCCGACAACCACGACCGCGGCGACCACGGTGACGATTGCCGCGACGAGAACCCCCGCCACGCCTCGTCGCCGACGGGCAAGACGGAATCGAGCCCGCCGTTGAGGCCCGTGGAAGTCCCTCAGCTTCTCGACCCCCCCGAAAGGGACAGCCGGGCCCGTATCACTTCGTCGGCGTCACTCCGCGATATCGCAGTCCCTTTTGGATTGGCTGACTTTACGGTTTTCACGGATTTCCCACGTTCTGCTCGAGCGGAGGCTCGGGGCGTGGACGAACGGGCTTAGGCTGCACTCGGTTGCTATGGCGAATCTCCCGGAAGCGTCGGACTCTTCACTGTCCTGCTCTTCTTTTTTTTTTCTAAACCGCGGTGAAACCCACTGACAGAGCGATAGTAGGGGCGGTCGACGAGAATGCCCCCAGATGCCCGACCGATCAGTTCGGCGATTACCCGGGCCTGACCCCTGCTACCCATTCGTCCGGCCCGACCCGCTCGGGTGGACGGGAGTCATCGACCGGAGCCACCGAAGGAATGCGAAAGTAAGGACCTAGATGAAAGTGAAACTGCTGACCACGAGGTGCCGGCGTTTGCACCGAATGTGTCAATCTTGACCCATACAGCCGCGGATTTGGGAACCGGAATGCTTACCCATCCGGTTCCCTCATGGAGTTTGAATGCCGACTCCGGCTCCTCGGAGTGCATCGTTCCGTTGGCAAGGGAAGCTCAAGGGTCGGGTCGTCGTAGTAACGGGTGGCAGCCGAGGAGTGGGAAAGGGGATTGCCTTAGCTCTCGGTGACGCGGGGGCCACGGTCTACGTCACTGGGAGAAGCGTAAGAGGGAAGCCGACTACGCAAGGTCTACCTGGGACCATCCAAGAGACGGCAGAGGACGTCACCGACCGAGGCGGAGTCGGGATCCCAGTTCGATGCGATCATACGAACGATGGGGACATCCAACGTCTCATGAGGGCCGTACGGCGTCGGGATGGGCACCTCGATGTTCTCGTAAACAACGCCTTTGGCGGGGAGGAGGGGCGGAGGCATATCGTAACGTACGACGGATTTCCTTTCTGGAAGCACGACTTTCAGGAGTGGTGGTACCGAATGTTTACTGCCTATCTGCGTTCCACGATGGCCACCACGTTCTATGCGCTGCCACTGATGGTGAAGGAAGGGCACGGACTAATCGTCAATACCCTTTGGTGGAACCGGAGCCGGTACTTGTGTGACCTGTTCTTTGATGTCGCTTCCTCCGGTGTAGGACGGATGGTGTACGGACTTGCGTTGGAGCTTCGGGAGAACAAGATCGCGGCGGTGGCTGTCTCTCCCGGGTGGACGCGGACGGAACGAATGACAGATGTATCGAAGAAGGTCCTCAAGGCGAATGCTCAATCCCCTGA
>JBAUTP010000215.1:0-9913 GCA_049582265.1 Thermoplasmata archaeon | reverse complement strand
ACCTCGACGAGGCCGAGAATCTCTCGGAGCGGCTCTATATCATCGAGGAAGGGAAAGTGCTGGTCGAGGGAACGGCGACCGAGCTCAAGCGTCAGATGGGCGGGACGTTGCGTGTCTCGATCCCCGGTGCGGCAGCGAACGCCGAATCGTTCGCTTCGTTCGGCGGCGTCGCGCAAGAGGGCGATGGACTCACCATCATCACCGGGCCCGAACGCCTCGTGGAGATCCTTAACTTCGCCATCGTGCAGAGGCTCACGGCCACGGTGGGACCCGTCACGCTCGAGGAAGCCTTCCTGCGGGTCGTGGGCCGTTCGATCAACGAGGACTGACGATGGCGACGGTGGCTGCCCGACCCAACCGGCTGTTCCGTTTCCGGGGCCTCTCGGCGTTCTTTGCTACCGAGCTCCGCGTCCAGCTTCACGAAGGGCTCGCGATCCTCACTTCGATGATCGTCCAGGGCGTCCTTCTGGTGTTCGTCACGATCCTCGCGCCGGGATACCTCGGGGTGGCCCTCGTGGGAGCGCTCCTCTTCTCGGTGTTTCAGATGGGTCAGCGGGTCCAGAACGAAGCCGCGTACGTGCGGATCGACCACAAGCTGAACGAGCTCTATCTCGCTTCTCCGCTGACGGCCGAAGCGTATTTTCTCGGAATGGCAGGGGGCGTGCTCGTCGCCTACCTTTCGCCCATCCTCGTACTGGTAGGCATCACCGAACTCGTGATCCACCCCTCGCCGCTGACCTGGCTCGTGCTGGTGGCCGCCGCGGCGGCGCTCTGGTTCATTACCATTTCCATCGGCTACACGATATCGACGCTGTTTCGTGACATGCGAACCATCTGGCCGTACGCGAGCCTTTTCTACAATCTCTTCGGCGTCCTGCCCCCGGTCTTCTACCCCTTGGTGCTTTTTCCCGCCTCGCTGCGAACGGTAGCCCTCCTGATCCCTCCCAGCGCGGCCGCGGCCCTCATCAACCAAGCGCGCGTCGGCGGGATCCTCACGGGCTCGGAGATTCTGCTGGCCGCGTGCGCCCTCACGGTGGAAGCGGTGGCCATGTTCGTGTTCGCCGTGGCATGGGCCCGGCGGGAGGTTCGGCAGGTATGACGCTCGCGACCTCGACCGCCAACATCAATGCCGTGCCTCAGCAGGGCCACGCGGTCCAAGCGTTCGGCCTGATCGGATGGCGATGGATCAGCCGCAACCCCGCGGCCGCGGTCGCGCCGATCCTCCTTCCGTTCATTTTCCTCTACTTTCTGAGCTTGATCTCTCCCCCCGGACTTCTCCCGCTCGAGATCATCGGTGCGATGCTGTTCACGACCCAGAACATCGGGAATTGGGTGCTGGGGGATTCGGCGACCTGGCGGATCCAGCTCAACCTTCAGGAGATGTTCATCGCCTCGCCGCTCGGTAAGGTTCGGTATCTTTTCGGGGTCGCCTTCTCCAACATGATCGCCGCAGCTCCCGCCCTGGCTATCCTGATGGCCCTTCTCGTCTACGTGCGGTCCTCGGAAGGGCACCCCATTCCTCTCTTCTTCTGGCCTCTGCTCGTTCTGGCCATCCTCTTCCTGTGGATCCTGTTCTCGGCGGTAGGGATCGCTATCTCGAGCCGAGTCAAGTCACAACGCGAGGTCTGGCCGGTGGGGAACCTCTCGTTCACCGTGCTCGGCATGCTGTCCCCCCTCTACTACCCCCTATCGTACCTCCCTCCGTGGTGGCAGACTCTCGCGCATTTCCTTCCCGCCACGTATGCGGCGCTCCTCGCCCAAGGGGCACTCGGCATCACCCCGCAATCCGGAACGTCGCTCTTTGTCGACGCACTTCTGCTCGTCCTCCTTTCCCTCGTCGGAACGGCGGTCGCGCTACGACTCTACAAATGGCGAGAAGCCTGAACGGAGGAAGGGAGGGGCCCAAACATTCATCCGTTGCTGGGCCATGGAACGTACGGTGCGTAACCCCCGCGCGTCGACAGTACTCGTGCAGCCTTCGCCCGACCGCCGGTCGGTGGGACCGGCGTCCGCTTTCACGGTCCGTTCGAAGAACCAGGATGGACGGTAGGTACAAAACAGCCAATGGGGAACGACGAGTTCGATGAGATCCTATCCGCGCTCGACCGCGAGACCGCACGCATCCGGGTTCGCGTGGAACCCCGACGCTACAACAAACCAGCAACCGTGATCTCGGGGTTCCCTCCGGGCGTCGACCTTGAGGAAACCACGCGGTCGCTCAAGAATCGGCTCGCGACCGGCGGTTCGGTCGTGGACGGAGAGGTCTACTTGCAGGGGGATCATCGACCTCGGATCCGTGATGAGCTCTCCCGGCTCGGGTTCGACCCCGAAACGGTCGAGGTATCGAACGCCCAGCTTCCCAAGCGCGGCCGACGGGGATAGCGACTCGTGTGGGCTCTCCGCCGAGCCCGGCAACATTCTGGGCCAAGGACTCCCTATTTGCACATGCCGATGAGCCTATATTCCGGGCCGCGTCGGCAGGCTCGGAGAGCACGATATGAGCGGATATGCCCATCCTGAGGTAGTTGTCGAGAACGACTGGTTGGCCCAGCACTTGACCGACCCCAAGGTCCGAGTCGCCGAGGTGGACTATGACCCTGCGGCGAACTACCAGACGGGTCATGTCCCGGGGTCCATACTCTTCGATTGGAAGAAAGACATCAACGACCCCGTCGCGCGGGACCTGTTGAGTCCCGAGGCACTGACCGAGCTGTTCCGGCGCTCGGGGATCCAGCCCGATACCACGCTCGTCCTGTACGGTGATTTCAACAACTGGTTCGCGGCGTTCGCCTTCTGGGTGTTCAAGTACTATGGCGTGAAGGACGTGCGCCTCCTGAACGGGGGTCGTAAGAAGTGGATCGCCGAGGACCGCCCTCTCACCAAAGAGACGCCGAACTATCCGGCGGGCACGTTCACGGCGGGTAAGGCGGACGAGAAGCTGCGCGCGTACTACGACGAGGTCCGTAAGCATCTCGGCACGGTCGAGAAAGGAAAGCTCGTCCTCGTCGACGTTCGCGGTCCGAAAGAGTTCACTGGCGAGGTCTTGGCTCCTCCGGAGTATCCAACGGAGCATGCCCAGCGGGGCGGCCACATTCCCGGCGCGAAGAACATTCCCTGGGCCCAGGCGGTCAACGAGGATGGGACGTTCAAGTCCCGGGATGAGCTCAACGCCCTCTACGGCGGGAAGGGCGTCACGCCGGATACGCCGGTCATCACGTACTGCCGTATCGGGGAGCGCTCGAGCCACACCTGGTTCGTTCTCACGTACCTCATGGGATTCCCGAACGTGAAGAACTACGATGGGTCCTGGACCGAGTGGGGCAATCAGATTCGAAGCCCCATTGAGAAACCCTAGTCCGACGACGCCCGCCGGCCTCCGCCCTCGGACCCGTACGGGCCCCGAGGGTGGGGGTCGGTTTCCTTGCGGACCAAGAAGCGGTGCAGGTTGCCTTCCCTCTCATGGACGAGCACGGTGTGCCCGGTCCGGTCCGCCCATCGAACCATTTCGATGGGGCTCGTCGGATCATCGGTCATCAGGAGCACGATATCGTTGGCTTGACGGGTCCCCAGGACCTGATCGAGCTCGGCCAAGATCGCCGCGCACTCGGCACCGATCTCGAACATTTCCACGTCCGGCCACGCGGGGAGGCAGTGGACGTGCTGCTCGCGGATCCGTTGCGCGAGTCGCTCCCGGATCTGAACGGCGGTCTCGAGCGATCGCTCGACACCTTCGAGGTTCACGGGCGCGATCCGGACGAACCACCCGCGGTCATAGGTCGAGTCATTGACGAGCTTCGGGCGCTGGACGAGCTCGACGTTGCGTTCGAGGACCGACCCGTCCACCGGCATGCGGACGGCGCCGGTGTAGCGGGTGCTCTCAATGAGACCGACGCTTCGGCCCCGCGCCACCGTACCGACTACCTCCCGGAATCCAACGCTCGTCACCTTCCCGGCGAACGCCGCGAGACTGCTCAGGACGCCGATCCGTCCGGCTCGCCGGTCCTCGTCCCAGCGGAACCAGATATCGTGCTCGAGGTCGTAAAGGAGGTCCTCCGGGACCGGGCAACCTTCGACGTCCACGGACCCTCGAGCCTACTCTCGAATTTACCCCTTCGTCCGAGGTCTGCCTACCGCGCGGGGCACGCTTTTTGGGCCCCGTGTGCTGGGGCTCCCGTGCCAACGCCGCGTGCGGAGGTTCCGAACTCGCTCCCACGCCGTTGCCAGTGCGGCCACTTTCCCACGGCCCACATGGTCGTGGAGGCCTTAGCCGCGGATGGGGCGGGAAACTTCCGACTCAACCCCGTTGGTCCGTGCTCGACCTGCGGTGAGGAAGCGTGTCCCCGCTTCGTTCCGGGCGCCGCGAAGACTCTGTGAAACCTATAGATGACCTGTAAAGTACAAGCACCGGTGGAGGGCTCTACCAAGGAATGGAAGGGGTGCCATCGCTCCTCCTCGTCGTCGTGGTGACACTGGTCGTGGTCGTGCCAGGCGCTTCCTTGGTGAGCGTCCATAACGATGTCGGGGGGCCGATGGTCCTTTCGCCCTCCCGGCACGCGTCGGACCGCTCCCTTCCGTTGCCCGACCTGCACCCCAGCGTGAACGGGGAACAGCGGGCCATCGTGGCGACCTCGGACCCCAACATGGTGCCCAACACGGGACTTGAGATGACGATCGTCGGCTGGTCACCGACGCCCATAGCCGCCAATAGCTCCTTCCAGGTCGCGGGCGAGCTCATCGTCGGCCAGTATGACGCCGTGTTCGGCGTCTTTCAGAACTCGGGTACGGAGCCCACCCCGTTCTTTGAGATCTTCCAGAACGGCTCGGCGACCTCGGTGAAGCTCGAGTATTGGAAGTTCTACAACATCCTCCCCGGAACGAGCTACACGTTCGCGCTTACCGGGCTCGGCAACGGCACGTGGGCGCTCACCGTGAACGGGTCCCCCTTCGGGGGGAACGCGTCCGCTTCCCAGTTCGACTTTGGGGCCACGACTTCAACGGACCTGTTGGGCCTCAGCTTCTCGGAGGTCGCCATCACCGAAGGAGCTTCGCCGGTGCCGGCCAAGGTGATGATCCCGCTCGCCATCGGAGTGTTCCGAGCGAACGCCTGGACTCTTCCCTCGAGCGCTCAGCTCTCGTTGTCCCCCGCATCCCCACCGGGTTGGGGGATCGACGGGCGGGTCCAGAACCCCTCTCTTGCCCCGGGCGAGCTGCTGACGGGAATCGGGGCGAACCTCACCACGAACGGCTCCGGTCTCTGGTCCGGTGGTCCCATCCCGGTCGCCGTTAGCCTCGTCCTGAGCGTGACGACAACCGAGGGGATTTCCTCGGTTGTGGTTGACGTGACGCTCCGCTCGAACCTAACGAATGTCTCTGTAGGGGCGATACCGGTGCGGGTGAGCGACTCGCTCGGAAGCGTCTTCAGCCCCACCCCAGCGGCGACGGCCCCGAACGGAAGCGTCCAGGTGTTCATGTTGGTCGCCAACGTGACGGCTTCCGCACTCGATACCGTCTACGCTTCGGTCGCGCTGCTAGGGCTCCCGGGCTCCTCGAACACGACGCTCCACGTAACCCCCGCGGTCCAAGCCTTCTTGTCGGTCCAACCGGACCAGGTGGATGTTTCCTTCGCGCACGTCGTTCCCATCGGGATCCTGGCTCTCACGTCCGCGGGCACCCCCGAGGCGTTCGTCTCGATCATCGTGACCATTGAGGGGCCGGCCATGGCCGTTCAGGCGGACGTAGTGACCGGCACGACCGGGCAGGCGAACATCACCCTTGAGGTCGAAGGGCAGCCGGGGACGGTTCTTCTCATCGCGACGGTGGCCGAGGGGGGTGCATGGGGACATGCGTCGTGGACGCTCGGCACGTACACGCGGGTCAATGCCGTCATCACCTACGGTCTCGACCTCGCGATCCTCGTCGTGGCGATCGTGGCCACCGTCGTGGCCGTCCTGGTCTATCTTTCACGACGCGGCCGACGCCCGATGCCGCAACTGCCTATGCAGGACCCGGAACCGGGCCCGACCGAGCCCATCAACCGTACGCCACCTTGAGAAGATACTCGCGTAACCCGTGGAGTCGCTCGTCCCACCGGTGAAAGTGCCACGAGCGTGCATCCTCCCATTCCGATTCGGCAGGGCCCCAACCGCTGTGCTCCAGCGTGATATCGATCCCCTCGGGGGATTCCTGAAGACGCACGTAGACCGAGGTCCGGGGGGAAGGAAGGTTCATGATCTCGCCGAAGGGAGGCGGTCCCTGCCAGGTGAAGCCGACATCCAGCTCGGGAGTAAGGTGAGTGATGACCCCATCGCTCGTGAACGGAGGGTCGTCGGTGAACGAGAGCCGGTAGATACCGCCGATCCGAGCGTCGACCTCGGCCGTCGTGCACAACCAACCGCTCAGGTGACTGGGGTCGGTGAATGCGGAGTGGATCATCGCGAGGGGCAGGGGTACCGTCACCTGGATGATGATCGGGTCCAAATCGTCCATGGGTCACGCCAGCGGTGTACGATCGGTCTAAAGGGTTTACGACCCGGACCCCTCGAGGTCCGGGTCGCGCCGAAGGAGCTCAGACGTACTGGCTATCGGTGTAGCAGTAGTAGCGGGAATACTGCGCGACCCACGTCGCCGGGCGCCCGCACTTCGGGCAGTTCGGGGCGGGTCCCGCAGGTGCCGCAGGGGGGCTAGCGGCCATTGGGGGGGGCGCGGCCTGGGGCATGCCCATCATGGGCGGGGCGCCCGCAGGGTAGTAACCCTGGGCCGGCATCTGCTGCTCGCGAACCGCATCGCCTAGCTTGAGATAGGCGATCAACAGCAGGATCGCACCGATGATGTTGAGGGTGATGAAGGAGAGGATGGTGAAGATGAGGGCCATGCCCTTGGCTTGCTCGTACTTCCCCTCACCGATGGGCTTGTAGACCAACAACCAGATCAGCGCGAGGAAGACGAGGGCAATGGCTCCGAACGCGAGGAAGACGATGTCGAAAATCGGGATTCCGCACGAAACCCCGACTCCTCCACATACGCTCGCGAAGAAGAGGAACGAGAGACCAATCCCAACGATGTAGAGTAGGGCGAAGACGATGCCGAAAATCAACGCCACCAGGACTAACGTCTTTGCCGTTCCGGCGGATGGGGGCACATAGGAAGGGGTTCCAGGGGCTGCGTACACGAATTTCGGCACCGAGGCCACCTAGTTTAAACCTTTGGTCGAACCTCGCGAGCGAGCCGGACGCGGGTCGCAGATACGGCCGCCGTTCGACAGCGCAAGGGTACGACATGCGGTGGGACACACGCGTGGTGCATGAGGGGCAGGATCCGGATCCGGCGACCGGCGCCGTGAATACGCCCATCTATCTGTCCTCGACGTTCCAACAAGAGGCCCCGGGGAAGAGCCGAGGCTTCGTCTACTCGCGAACGGGGAACCCTACGCGGGCGGCGCTCGAGAAGGCCTTGGCGTCCCTCGAAGGGGGAGCAGGCGCACTCTCGTTCGCTTCCGGACTCGCGGCGACCTCCGCCTTGTTCATGAGCTTCCCCGCGGGTGCACGGATCGTCGCCGGGAACGACCTTTACGCGGGAGCTCTTCGGCTTCTCACGATCGCCCGAACGCATGGGGTGCGGGTCGACCTCGTCGATGCCGCTGACACGGCGGCACTGACGGAAACGATCGAAACTTCGCCGTCGCCCGACCTGGTCTTCGTGGAGACACCCTCCAATCCGCTCCTACGGATCGTCGACCTCGGGAAGGCGGTCCGGGCCGCCCACCGCGCCGGGACCACAATCTGCGTCGACAACACGTTCGCCTCTCCTGTCCTCCAGCATCCGCTGGGGCTCGGAGCCGACATCGTTCTGCACTCGACCACGAAGTACATCTCCGGGCACAGTGACATCATCGGGGGAGCCCTGGTCTTCCTCAGGCGGGAGCTGCGCGACCGCATGCAGTGGTTCCAAAACACGGGCGGGGGAGTCCCGTCGCCGTTCGATTGCTATCTTCAGCTCCGCGGGATCCGGACCCTGGCGTTACGCATGCGGGCCCATTGCCAAAACGCACGTGCTGTCGCTGAGTTCCTCGAGGACCACCCACGTATCGATCGGGTCTACTATCCCGGTCTTCGGTCGCACCCGGGATATTCGGTGGCACGGCGCCAGATGGACGATTTCGGAGGGATGGTCACCGCGGAACTGAAGGACGGTCTCGCCGGGGTGCGCCGGTTCACCCGTCGGCTGCGCGTTTTTACTTTGGCCGAGAGTCTGGGCGGTGTGGAATCGCTCGTGAACCATCCGGCGCGAATGACGCACGCGAGCATTCCGCGTGAGGAACGGGAGGCCCGGGGGATCACGGACGGAGTCCTTCGATTCTCCGTGGGAATTGAAGACCCCGCTGACCTGGTCGAGGACCTGGGCCAGGCATTTCAACGGAAGGGATAGGGCGCCGTCATCTGACCGAGATCCTCGAGCTGGTTCGCGCTCAGCAGCCAGACCACGCGTGCTCCGCCCGGCCGCACATCGGCCTCGAAATCGACGCACGCCGCTCCGGCGCGACCCAGTACGACCACCGAACGCTCCTCCCCACACGTCGCGAGCCCGACCCATTCGCTTAACGTGGGTTCGTGTCCAACGAGGATCCAGGGCACGGGGCCGATCGCGACGCGTGCCAGCTTCCCCAAGATTGGCTCCGCCGGTTCGCCCGGTGACAGTTCGGACCACTCTACGATGGGGTCTTCACGCGCCCACACCGTCCGGACGATCTCAGCGGTCCGTCGGGCGCGCTGGGAGGAGCTCGTGGCGAAGCCGCCCACTCGAGGGAGGAGCCGTTTAAGACCCGCTGCCACGCGCTCCACGCGGTGTTCGCCCGCCTCGGTGAGCGGACGGTCGCGGTCGTCCGGCCAGGAGAGAGGGTTGGGGTCGTGCGCAGGCCCGTGTCGCAAGACAACGACCTGCATGCTCAACCGCCTCGCCCGCTCGTTCGGGCAAGGCGCACCTCGAGGACGTCTTCGTCATCCAGGTGTCGCTGGAGAGCCTCCAACAGGAGCTTCCAATACTGCCCCAAGGCTTGCCGGTTACCCCCGTGGTCCTCGTCTTGGACGATCTGGAAGAACCACTCCAACTGCTCGATCGATGTGACGAAGATCCGGTGCTCCCCTTCGAGCCTCCGAGCGATACGTCCGTCGACGAGGCCGCTCCGCTTCCCAGGGGATCGCGGGTCACGGTACGGATGCCTCTCGAGCAGGACAGTTCGTAAACGGTGGATTGCCGAAGCGATCTCGGCGCGAGAGTAAGGGGCCAGGCGCACCAGTCCTTCCGCAAGCGTGGACTGCTCGTCGACCAGCGCCCGCAACTCCTTGCGATCCGAAGAGGTCCGATCCATGGATTGCGCAAAGGAAGAAGGAACCCGGATTATACTCCTACGGTGGGGGGGGGGGTTCGCAAGTCCCCAAATACTTCTCGGTACGTTCGGCGTTCATGGCGTCGGTCCGAGATCCCGTCTGCGGAATGATGATCAATCCCGAGAAGGCGGTGGCGAAAGGCATCTATGGCGATGAGACCATCTACTTCTGTTCCGAGGCGTGCCATCGAACCTACGAGGCGCGCTCTCAGGCCAAGGCCGGAACACCGCATTGAGAACGCGGGCTCCGCATCTTATATCCCGGAACTCCCGTCCTGCCCCCGCACAAGCCTCCCGTCGGGTAACCTTGGATGTGGATACTCAAGGAGCAAGAGTGTGTCTGCCCTTAGCCAGCGCACGAGAACCGAGGAACTAGGTCGAAATGGAGTCGCGTGTGTTCTTGGTCTCAGGAGCCACGGGACATCAAGGGGGAGCCGTGGCCCGGAGTCTCCTCAACCGAGGTCACCAGGTACGGGCACTTACTCGCTCACCGGCCAAGGCGGCCCCCCTTCGGGAGCTCGGCGCCCAGGT
>JBAUTP010000214.1:0-3079 GCA_049582265.1 Thermoplasmata archaeon | reverse complement strand
CCTCAAACGTCACCTCGCCCGTCACGTCGATGCGCTCGGCGCCGGTGAGCGTTAGTTTGGCGTCTCGTCCCACCCGAAGGTCACCCTCCACATGTCCGAGCGCGCTGTGCCCGCCCCTCGGGACGTTCTGTTCGGCCATCGAAAAGAGTATTCCCGGCGGCTCTAATACTATAGGTCACCTCCGGTGATTACCGCCCGACCGTCGCCCGGCTCGGCAAGGACGGGAGCTGCGGAAGGACCTCGGGGGGTTTCGGAAGAGCCGTGGTGGCAGCACACGATTCACTTCGCACCATTTCCGAGGAGATTGTCGTGTGCCGCCAGTGCCCGCGGCTCGTAGGCTATCGAGAGCAAGTGGCACGAGATCGAAAGAAGGAGTTCGCCTCCGAGCCCTACTGGGGGCGGCCCGTCCCCGGTTTTGGTGACCCGGAGGCCCGCTTGGTGGTGGTTGGACTTGCCCCTGCCGCGCATGGGGCCAACCGGACCGGCCGTGTGTTCACGGGGGACCGCTCGGCCGCATTCCTCGTTCGCGCCTTCCATGCGACCGGGTTCGCCAATCAGACAACGAGCCTACATCGCGGCGACGGGCTTCGCTACACGGACCTCTATCTCACCGCAGCGGTGCGATGCGCCCCGCCGGGTAACCGACCGACTCCTCAGGAACGCGACCGATGCCTTCCGTACTTGGAACGGGAATTCCGACAGCTCCGGTCGGCGCGCGCCTACCTAGCCCTGGGGGGCTTCGCATGGGAGGTCATGGTATCGGCCGCGTCCCGTGTTCATTCCCTCGAGCGTCCGCGCGTCCCGTTCGCCCACGGAGCCTGCGCCCCGCTGGGTCCCGGGAGACCTCTCCTCTGGGCCTCCTACCACCCGAGCCCTCAGAACACGAACACAGGGAAACTGACACCGGCCATGTTCGTGGGTCTCCTTGAGAGGATTCGGGCCAGCTGGTAGTCCGCCGGAGGGGAGGACCCTCGCGGACAAGGTTAATCGCTCCGCACGGTGGGAGCCGGCCGGATGACGTTCGAGCTCATCGATCGCGATGGCCTCGCGCGCCTGGGTCGATTATCGACTCCGCACGGGGCGATCGAGACGCCCGCCCTCCTTCCGGTGGTGCATCCTGACGCGACGCGCCAACCCGTCGCTCTCCAGGGACTCCTCGAACGTACGGGGCTGGGGGCGGTCATCACCTCGGCGTACATCACGTGGCGAAATCCCGAGCTTCGCGCGGCCGCCGAACAATGCGGTATCCACGGCCTGCTCGGATTCGAGGGGCCGGTCATGACCGACAGTGGTGCGTTCCAACAACACGCCTACGGGCACATCGAAGTAACGGACGATGTCATCCTCGACTTTCAAGAACGTATCGGTTCCGACATCGCGACGGTACTCGACGTCTTCGTTGAGCCGGATGTTCCCGTGGAAGTCGCGGAAGAAGGCGTCCGAGTGACCCTGGAGCGAGCCCAACGAGCTCGCGAGCGCCGTTCGGGGCTTCTTGCCGTTCCGGTTCAGGGCGGGCTCGACCCCGGACTCCGCCAACGGTCCGCCCATGGGGCTTCGGGGCTCGGTGACGTGCTGGCGGTGGGAGGCGTAGTTCCGTTGATGGAGCAGTACCGATTTCCGGAACTGGTCGAAGTGCTGCAGTCGGCGCGGTCGGCCCTCGACCCCGGGCGCGTCGTGCATCTCTTTGGGACCGGCCACCCGATGACGTTCGCGCTCGCCGCCCTCTTCGGAGTGGACCTCTTCGATTCCTCCGCCTACCACAAGTTCGCTAGGCGGGAGAGCCTCCTCTTTCCAGAGGGCACCGTCGCGCTCTCGAGCCTTCGAGAAGATGTTTGTGAATGCCGACTCTGCGCGGCGACTCCATTGACCCGGGTCGGTTCTCTCCCGCCGGTGGAGAGAGTGGCGCACATCGCCGAACACAATCTCCTCATGTCCGCGATCGAAGTGAGGCGCGTCCGCCAAGCGATCCGTGACGGGATGCTCTGGGAGCTGGTGGAACGACGTGCCCACGCTCATCCCGCGCTTGCCGCGGCCATCGAGCAGATCGTGCGAAGGCCGGAGATCTTCTTTCCGACGGAGCCGGAGAGCCGGCGCACGTTCCGCGTGACCGGTCCGATGAGCCTGCGTCGACCGGCCGCGGTCAGGTTCATGAACCGTAGTCTCGTACGCGGTTCAGGACTTCTCCGACCGCTCCCCGGTCCCAAGCCGGCCCTCGTCCCGAGTGTGTTGGCCGGCATTCCCGCGGAAAGTGCCACGGGCGGGCCTATCCTATGGACTACGGAGACCGCGCTGGGCCCCGTCCCGGTGGAGCTCGGAGAAGTATATCCGGTTGGGGCGCTCGTGTCGCCGAGCGATTTCCGACCGAGGGTGTACACCCCTCGGACCGCCGGCGATTTCGACGAAACACGGGAGCCATCGCCCCCGGATTGGACCGAGGTTTGGACGGCACGCCACGTACGCGCGATCCTTTCGTTCGTCTGGGGCAGCGAGTGCTGTGAACTTCTCATGTCGGAACGGGTGGACGTCGAACGCTCCCGTCGATCCGGCCGTCTCCGATTCATCGCGCTGGGCGGTGAGCGAGCGTTCGTTGTCGGGAACGATGGGATTCCTCGGCCGCTTTGGGCGGGTGCACGCCGACTGCATGCGGCGATGGAGGCCCCGGCCGGCCGAATGGGGGTGCGGACCGATGCTGTACCGTTCGTGGCCCGAGGAAGAACGCTGTTCGCGGCCTATGCGGTCCCTCTGGACCCTGAACTCTCGCCGGGGCAAAGTGCACTTCTCGTGGACCCCGACGATCGTTTGCTCGCGGTGGGCCGGCTCTTGTTGACTCCCCGGGAACTCCCTCATTTCTCGAGAGGGGTAGCTGCGTGGGTAACCGCGCACGAGCGAAGCCTCGGCCCGACGGTTTCGGGTCTGACTGACGAAGAACCGACCGCGGAATAGCCGGGCACGTTATATTCCCGGACGACCAACGAGGACTCGGGGGGCCTCACGCGCTCGGATGTCGCTGAAGACCTTCCTGCTGCTCCAGTTGGATAGCGAGGGTGCTCCTTTTTCTGAGGTCGCGAGCCTTCTCGAG
>JBAUTP010000213.1:0-8526 GCA_049582265.1 Thermoplasmata archaeon | reverse complement strand
GCTCCAAGTCGAGGACCAGCGAGACGAGCTCTCCCTTCCGATAGTAGGAGATCGATTGATTGGGAGTGTCCTCGAAGGGATGGTAGAGGTCGATCCAGGAGAGGAAGGACGCCTCCTCCGCACTTCGTACGAGCCGTCCGGGGATCCTGAGGTAGTCGCGGATCGTGGTCGCAAGCCGGTCCAAATACCGCTCGGCGGGAAGGCACTGCCCTCTCCGCACGAGCAGACCGGCGTAGTACTCGGTGGTTCCCTCCATGAGCCAGAGTAGACGGGTGTAGACCTCCCGTGTGTAATCGAAGGGTCCGAGGACCTTGGGATGGATACGCTTCACGTTGTAGAGATGAAAGTACTCGTGGGAGAGCAGGTAGAGAATGCGCGCGTAGGCGCTCTCGGGGCGGAAGGCAGTGCGTTCCACGACGCAGGAGTTCGAGGTCAGGTGCTCGAGGCCGCCCGCGTGTCGGTCCGCGATGTGGAGGAAGAAGGTGTAGTGCCGAAGGGGGGATTCACCGAAGAGGCGGATCGAGGCGGAAGCGATCCGGTCGACATCCACCTCCAATCGATGGCCCTCATAGTTGCCCCCCCGACCGCACAGCAGGATGCGGTGAGGAATGCCCGAAGGCCGAGCCATGAGCTCGACCGGTTCGCCACAATCGATGGGAGAGTCCACCAAGATGTCGTAGTTCTCGGCGCGGTACCGAGGAGGATGGTTCGAAACTTCTGTCAGTTCCGTATAGACCCGCCACGCGGGGTCGGGCAAGTGAAGCACGACTTCGTGAGGTTCTTCGAGGTGGCCATCGACATACGGAAGGCACCTTCCGGCATTGATGAAGAGGTGATCCTCGCTTACGTCGAGCCCCGCATCCGTGAGCTCGTGCGCGTACACTTCGAGGCGGACTTCGATGGCACGGGCGCTGTTGGTTGTGATCCGCCACCGTGACTTGTCGATGCGATCTACCGGAAGCGAGGCTCCTCGGCCCCGCGTCGACGCAATGACCGAACGGACGCGTTTCGCCGGATCCTCGATGCTGTAGAACCCAGGAAACCACGACGGCAGCACGATATCGACCGTTGCCCCCATGTCCCCTTCGAGGTGCATACCGACCTCGATCCGATGCTGACGGAGCTGCTCGGCCGTCACCTCATAGAGGATCTGCGTGTTCCCACCCCCCAAGGGTTGGTCCGGGTGGGCGGGGCGGGGGGGGTCGCGAGCGGACGACGACCTTTCACGGGTCTTGGACCGGAAGGAGTGGCGTCAGGCAAAGCCAGGAATGTCCCGAGAGCCTTCCTCCTTCTTCCGGGTATACGGTTCGGAGGCGATGCCTAGATGGACGGCCAACGCGCGAAAGGTCTGTGTAAGCTGCTCGATCGAGCGCCCCATTTCTCGTTGCTCCGAGCGAAACGCACCGAGCTCTTCGCGCAGGGCTCGCAGTTCTGCCTCCCACCGTGCGGTACTACTCCCCGTGTCATCCTTCATCACCGTGCCCCGGGTGGGGTACGCGGAAGCCTACATAGCCAAGGCGGGACCGCACACGTACTGGTGTTAACAGAGTGCATGTTCGGTCAGCGCGTACTTCCGGGTCCGAACGGGCTATCGGAGCGTCCCTTCTCCTGGAAGGGGGCCCAATCGCCCGTCGTCGGGGAGTAGTCGACCCGGTGGAGCACGACGACGAACTCCTTCAGAAGCTCGGAGGGGGCGGGCCGGACCTCCACCGAATAGACGTAGATCCCGAAATTCATGAATTCGCTGATCCGGCGCAACACTTCCACGAGGTCTTCGCGGGGGACCGTTACCTGGATGACGGTCTCGCCGAGGAGCTGGGCGAACTCGTCCACGTCGAACGGGCGTTCCAGCGCGATGAGAGAGATCGGTTGGACGTGCTCCGGAGCGTCAGGGGAGGCCGCCCCAGGACCGCTTGGACTCGGTGGAACATCTCCGGCCGCGCCACTCCGGTTCCCGCTCGTCCGCTTCGGGGGGGTCGCAGCGGGGGGCGGTCCCCGCACGTTGAGCTCTGGCGACTTGGCCGGATACCGATCGAGGACTGGCGACGCGTCCCGGCCCACGAATCCGTGAACCGTGGGGGCTGCGGGCCGAGACTTCTTCGATCGGGCCGGGCGACTCCGGTGGGGTGCTTTCCGGGACCTGGCGGAGGCTGCTGTATTCCTGCGCATTGATGGTACCTGGGCCGGACCCCTCATTACCGCCGGAGGATAAGGCCTGTCGTGCTCCTAGCGAAAAGATGGTGTTGTAGCTCCCGGGACCGTGCCACGCCCCGTCATGGGATGGCCAAAGTGTAGCATCCTCCACGACACATGGGTTATGTAGGATGGAGTTGGTGCCAAGTCAAGCGCCCCCGGGGGGACCCACGGGCGCGGAAGCAAGAGGAAACGAAAATGCCGGCAAGGGTCATGAAGGAGTTCCAGGCCCCACGAGGCCTTCCGCGTAAGACCGCCTCGGTGTGCCCGGAGTGTATCAAGGTCATTCCGGCGGTCGTTCGGGAAAAGGATGGCCGGGTCATTATGGAAAAGACCTGCCGCAATCATGGCTATTTCTGGGACATCATCTCGAATGACGTGGATTTCTATCTGCGGATGGAAGTTTATGCTCATGATGGGGTCGGCTATGAGAACCCCTACTACGAGAAGTTCCGAGGCTGCCCAACGACCTGCGGAATGTGCAGTCACCACAAATCCCACACGGGACTCGCCCTCATCGACCTGACCAACCGCTGCAATCTCAAGTGCCCGGTCTGTTTCGCCAACGCGAACGCCGCGGGCTACGTGTTTGAGCCGACGCGCGAGCAGATCTACTTCATGCTGAAGACGCTCCGGGAGCAGAAGCCGGTCGGGACCGTCGCTGTGCAGTTCTCGGGGGGAGAACCCACGCTGAGCCCGCTCTTCCTCGAGGCCGTCAGCATGGCCCGTGACCTCGCCTTCAAGCAGGTCCAAGTCGCCACGAACGGGATCCGTGTGGCCAACGAGCCCGGTTTCGCCCAGGCCTGCCGGGAGGCAGGCCTTCACACGCTCTACCTTCAGTTCGACGGTCTCGACGATGAGATCTACCGAAAGGTCCGTGGAGTCCCGCTCCTGAAGGTGAAGCAGAAGGCCATCCAGGCGGCTCGAGAGACGCACTCTTCCCAGGCGGAGCTCGCCGCGGGGAAGCCGGACAAGCCTCTCTCAGTGGTCCTCGTTCCGACGTTGGTCGGCGGGTTCAACGAGAAGGAGATCTGGCCCACGGTCAAGTTCGCCATCGACAACATCGACGTGGTCCGCGGAGTTAACTTCCAACCGGTCGCCCTGACGGCACGGATTCCGGACAAGGACCGGTTCCAGATGCGCTTCACCCAGTCGGACCTGGTGCGGATCCTATGCACCGAAGGACCGTTCGAGAAGTCGGACTTCTTCCCCGTACCCTCAGTGGCCCCGATCTCGGAGCTCGTTTCGATCATCCACGGTGAGGAAAAGATGACGCTCACGACGCACCCCGGCTGCGGTTGTGCGACGTTCGCCTTCATTTCCCAGGACGGCCAGAAGATCACGCCGTTGCCGCGGTTCATGGACGTCGACGGCTTTTTCGAGAACGTGGAGTCGATGATCGAGAAGTACCGCGATGCTCGATTCGCACGCGTACGCACCGCCGTCGCCGGCGCCCGCCTGCTGCATGACGTCGCGAAGTACTTCGATTTCTCGAAGGCCCCGGAGGGTCTCAGTGAGAAGAACTGCGTTCGCGTGATCGCCGGGATCTTCACCGAGGGCAACAAGGAGGCCCTCGCGAAGTTCACGTGGCGCACGCTCTACATCGGGAACATGCACTTCCAGGATGCGTACGACTATGATATCCAGCGTCTGATGCGCTGCGATATCCACTACGCAGTTCCGGACGGACGCATCATCCCGTTCTGCTCGTACAACTCGGGACCCATCTATCGGACGGAAGTCGAGAAGAAATTCTCGATCCCCATCCCCGACTGGCAGAAGGCGAAGGGCCAAAGCGGCCTGCAGCTCAAGACCATCGAGACGATGGGCGTTAACGGCGAGGTCGTGGTCGACCCCGAGTACTACAAAGTCCGGGCCCTCAAGGGCGCCCCGGGCATGAGCACGTAGTTCGGCCGACCCTTCCGAACCTTTTCCCCCCGAACCTCGTCCGCGCCCGAAACGCACGGTTGGTGCGCTGTCAAATTTGCCTCGGCACGGGCTGATGGGATGAGCAGTTTCCCATCGTTCGCAAGCTAGTTATCCACGCCGGAGTACCGACCGCCGGCTGTCCCGTTCCACCCCTCGGGAGAAACCAGTACGTCGGGTCCCAGGGTGGAGAACGACCGCCTTGGATGAGGGAACCTCACATCTGACATGGCGGTGAACACGACCCTCTTCATCGTCGATCTGTTCATCCTGTTCGCCGCCGCCGTTCTGGTCGGAGAGCTCTTTACTCGGTTCGGGCAGGTTGCCCTGGTCGGTCAACTCCTCGTGGGCATCGTGGTGGGGCCCACGCTGCTGGGACCTCAACTCGGGATCTCGGCGAACCTCACCGAGCTGAACGGCATTCAGTTTCTCGCTACGTTCTTCATCCTGGTCATGGCCGGGCTCGAGGTGAGCCCCGAGCAGATCTACCGAACCGGACGGTCGGCGACGATCCTCGGCGTTGCGATTTTCACCGTGCCCTTCGCGGTAGGGGCGTTTCTCGTAGCCCTCGTGATTCCCGGATTGGGCTTTCTCACCGCCCTCTTCGTCTCCCTCACGCTCTCCATCACGGCCCTACCGGTCATGGGCGTGATGTTGACGGAGTTCAAGATTGGTAAGACCCCCCTAGGCGTCCTTCTCCTCAACACGGCTGTCGTCAACGAACTCGCGGCAGTCACGGTGTTCGCGGCGCTGCTCCGGATTCAACAAGGCGGCACCGGCCTCCTCAACGTTTCCGTTGCGTTCCTCTCCACGGGGCTGTTCCTGACCACCGTGCTCTCTGCGCACATGCTGCTGCGGCTGTTCCGAGAGAATCGGATCTGGGCGGGCCTCAAACGTCGCTTTCAGAGTACGTGGAAATCCCGAGAAGCCGGCTTCGCCCTTCTCATGGCCATGGCGCTGGGCTCGGCGCTGTACTCGCAGTACCTCGGCCTCACCTACCTGGTGGGAGCCTTCTATGCGGGCCTTCTCATCACTCCGGAGAGCGCCGGGTTCCGCGATTACCGGTCGATCCATACGATCTTTGACGCGATGTCGTGGGGATTCTTCATCCCCCTGTTCTTTGCGTTCATCGGGATCCAAATGGACCTACGGGACCTCGCCGCGACGTGGGAGCTCGTGGTGGCCTTTGTCATCCTGTGCGTGTTCGCGGTCTTTTCCAAGATGATCGTGGGATGGCTGTTGTCGCGTCTGTTGGGATGGGAGCAGCCGGAGGCCCTCGCCATTGGATTCTTTGTCAGCAGCCGTGGGGCGGTGGAGCTCGCCATGGCCCTCATCCTCCTCCAGGAGGGCGTCTTCACCACCGTGATCTTCACCCTCGTGGCCGCGGTGGGCCTCGTCACGACCGTCATTTCGCCCATCGGGGCGAGCCACTACGGCCGATTCGGCCCGGCCGGGGAGCGTCGAAGCAGTGCCGCGCCGTGGGGTGGGGCCTACAGCGCCGTCGGCGACGAAGGGAGCATTGCGCAGGCGGACGAGACCCCGCTAGTGTGAGACGTTGCGCTTCGCCCGGTGGGGGGACGCCTCGACCAGGATGCGTCCCGGGCGACGCCATCGGATCGAGTCGGGTTCGCCTTCGACGGGGGCCGCCGCCCGGGCGGCATCGACCCGGCTCCATAGCCGGCCGGCCTCGATCCCCGGGTCCGCGACGGACGGCCCTGGATTTTCCTCAAAGTAGAGCAGAGCCGCCTCCACGTGCTTACAGGTTCCCAATGCCCGAAGAACGAAATCAGGGCAGGTGCACAGTGCCCCCTCCGCGCCCGGGTAGCCGGGCAGATAGACGTGATGGCGGCTCTTTCGCGTGGGGTTGCGAACCTCGGCGCCCACGCAGAGACCGTCCCGGTCCGGTCGGACCTCGAGTGCCTCGGTGAGTGCGCGGCTCCGTCGGTCCGCCTTGAGCCCGGTCTCCGTCAGGGGCGGGCCGCTCGGTCTTCCCTCGCGCGGCATACGGCTGCTCGGTCGAGCCCTAGCGGGCGGAGAGGCCGCGTCGAGCCAGAAGGAACGCGAGGAAGAACACGACGATCGTGAAGATGACGAGCGCCGCCAGGTACACCTCGGGCGGGTACGGGTAGTATCCCTGCCACGGGAAGAGATTCTCTCGCATCACGTTGATGCCGATCGATACCGGGTTGTAGGCTGTCGCCGTCTGGAGCCACGGCGGCATGATGGACACCGGAAAGAGCGCATTCGAGGTGAACAAGATCGGCAGGTTGAGGAGGTTGATGATCCCGAAGTAGCTCTGCGGTTGGTCCATCAGGAACCCGATCGCCAGAAAGACCGAGGCGAAGACGATGGCGAGACAGACCACGGCCAGAACGATCTCCAACACGCCGACCGGCGTCACCGTCGCGGTCACCACGAGGCCGGAGAGTCCGCTCACGTGAGCGAAGAGGAGCGCTACCGCGAAAACGACCCCCGAGAGGATCGCCGGTTGGATCGCCCCTCCCACCAGACGGGCAGCGAAGATGGTGGTTCGGTTGACGGGTGACGATAGCGCTTTCTTGATGAGACCGAGCCGCTTATCGAAGATGACGTTCGCGCCAATGAACAGGGTCGAGAAGACGGTGATGAAGCCCACCATGCCGACCGAGAAGTAGCTGAAGTACGTCGGCGCGCCCGAGAACGCCTTCTGGATGGCCAGCGCCGGGACGCCCGGTATCTCGATCAGCTTGCCGAGGTTGAGCGCTTGCCCGAACAGGGCGAGATAGAGGATCGGCTGGATCAGTCCGGAGAAAATGCCAATGGGCGATCGCGTCCACCGGATGAGCTCTCGCTTGACGAGACCTACGAACGCACGGGATTCGCTCACCGGCGCCGCCCTCGGAACTGGTTGACCCGCATCGCCATGTCCGTGGCCGTCGGCCCTCCTTCATCTTCACGGAAGGCGCGTCCCGTGTACTCGAGGAACACTTCGTCGAGACTGGGTTTCTTGACCGCGACCGACGCGAGTCCCACGTGCTCTTGCATGCACGCTTCCACGACGTGCGGTACAACGCTGTCCCCGTGGGTGCACTTGAGCCGGTAGCCCTCCCCTTGCCGTTGCGCTTGAAGGACCCCAGGGATCCGTTGGAGGGTTGCGGTCAGGTCCTTCTCCGCGGAGTTGGGAACGACCGTGATGACGTCGCCGCCGATCTTGTCCTTGAGCTCGCTTGGCGTGCCGATGACCGCGATCTTTCCATGATCGATGATCGCGATGCGGTCGCACATCTGGTCGGCCTCTTCGAGGTAGTGCGTGGTGAGGAAGATCGTGAGCCCGGTCTCCTTGCGCAGGGCACGGACGTAATCCCAAAGCCCCGCGCGGCCCTGCGGGTCGAGACCCAAGGTGGGCTCGTCCAAGAACAGGACCTGGGGGGAATGCAAGATCCCGGCCGCGAGTTCGAGCCGACGACGCATCCCGCCCGAGTAGGTGATGAGCCGGCGGTCCTTCGCTTCCGAGAGCTGCATCCGGTCGACCAGGTGGGCGATTCGTGTCCGCGCCTCAGCACGAGGAATTCCGTAGAGGGACGCCGAGAGCTCGAGATTCTCGGTTCCCGTGAGCTCATCGTCCGACGTCGACTCCTGGAAGACGAGACCGATGTGACGGCGGACCTGCTCTGGGTGGACCGCCACATCGATGCCCTCGACCGTCGCGTGACCTCCCGTCAGTTTGAGAAGTGTCGTCAGAAGCCCCACGGTCGTGCTTTTACCGGCCCCATTGGGTCCGAGGAAACCGAAGGTCTCTCCGCGATGTACTTCGAACGAGACTCCTTGGACCGCCTTCACGGCCGGTGGGAACGTCTTTTCGATCCCTTCGGCGATGATCGGATCGGTCATGGCCCCTCCTGGATGAGCATCTTGAGCTGGTCCGCCACTTTCTCGATTTCCTTCTGAAAATCATGGAGCGCAGCACGGTCCGAGTGTTTGAGGTCGTCGAGATATCTCGTCAGCCCGGAAAGTTCGACTACGACGTCCTGCACCGACCGAGGTCCACCCATCGACCACTCCCAGTTGGTGGTGTCGGGAGGTTTTACGAGCTCGTAGCGGCCATCGGGACGCTTTCGCACCGTTCCCTCCTGCGCCAGGTCTTCGAGGAGTGGGTAGATCGAACCCGGGGAAGGTCGCCACCAACCGTGCGTGGCACGGTCCATCTCATCCATCATCTCGGCACCGTTCATCGGTCGACTTCGCAGTAATCCCAGAACGCAGGCCCGAAGCCCTCTCTTCTTTCCACCCATCCAGGGATTGTGCCACATGGGATATCGATATTCCGATATCGGAATTTCGATATAATGCTGACGCACCAACGGACCCTACTATCCGCTAGCGGAGGTCATCCGGAATACAGGGCGGCGGAGCGAAGGTCGCCTGGTT
>JBAUTP010000212.1:0-2738 GCA_049582265.1 Thermoplasmata archaeon | reverse complement strand
GCCGATGGCAAGCCCGGTCGCTGCGGCCTCTACCAAGATCGCGAGATGCGCAAGGGGCTCGGCAATCAGCGTGAGGTTCACGTATCGGATCCCGGAGTACGGGATCGTCACGTTGGACGACCCCGGGTCAAACCCGGTGGCGTTCACGGTGACCTGCATGCGCCCGGTGACGTTCACCGTGGTGTTGAGCCAGCCATTGCTCGCCGTCACACCGAGAGCTGTGGAGTTAAGGAAGATAGAAACCCCGACCAAGGGCAGCACTTGAGACTCCACCACGCCGATCGCCGCGATGTGGAGCTGGGCGAGCGGGCTCGGGGTCAACGTGTAGCGCGCCGTCAATGCGGACGGGAACACCGCAGAGGCGTTCAAGAGATGATAGCCGCTCGCAACGACCTGGATCGTTCCGGTCGCTGCGGGGACCTTAGAATAGTTCGCAAACCCAAACGCATTGGTGAGGAGCGCCGGAGCCACGAGGAGCAGGCCCCGGACAAGGAGATTGACCGTTGCTCCCACGAGCCCCTGGCCACCGGGGCCTAGGATATGCACATCCACATTTCCGGGAGGGATGGGCGCGAGGGCGAACGTGAGGGTGGTCGCGAGACCGGGAGAGATCCAGAGCGCCCGGCTCGCTGTCGCGAACCCGGGAGCCGTCACATTGACAATCGCCTCGGTCGGGCTGACCTGGGACAGATTGAGTTGCCCGGTAGGGCCCGTCGAGTAGACCGTGCCGTTGTTGATGGTCACGCCGGCACGACCGATGCCAGCGCCCGTCACGGCCGAATTCACGTTCACGCTCAACGTTGCGGTCGGCGCTAGGCGCCAGATCTCGGACGTAGGCCCATGGCTGGTGTTGCCCCCCACCACTAGGCCCGTCGCGTTGTTGGCGGAAGAGAGCCAATCCACGGCGGCGAACGCACGTCCCGAGGGAAAGGGTGTGGACGGGAGCAAGAGCCACGTGTCGTTCGTCGCATTGAACACATGTGTGTCATTGAGAGGGGATGCCCCCGCGGTCCCCCCGTAGAGAAGCCCTACATTTTGGTCGGGATCCCACATCCACGCCGCGTTCATTCGGCCGGACGGCACCACTCCCGTGGTCGTTACGAGCGCCCAGTGGAGCGTCCCGGGATTGAAGCTCCACATCGCCGGAGTGCACGGGAAACAACCGCCCACCATGTAGAACACGGCCGCCGCCGGGTCCCAGACAAGGCTCGACCCATGCATGGGAGGCGGGGAGATGCCCGTCGCCGCCGTGACGTTCGTCCAACGCAGGGAGGAGAGGTTGAGCTCCCACGTGTCAGAATAGGTAAGGACCCCGACACCGCCGTAGTCAGGGTCCCAACCCCCGAACAACAAGCCCACGCCCGCCGACGGGTCGATCGCGAACGCCGCGTCTTCGCGTGGTCGTGGTGCCAATCCACGCGGAGCGAGGGTCCATGCATGCGTCGCGAAGTTGAACCGGTAGGTCCCGTTATCGACATTGGGTTGTCCTTTCGCCGGGTCAGCGAGCCCTCCGAACACGACGGCGGCGCCGGTTTGCGGATCGGAGGCCATCGAAACGTCCGACCGTGGCGACGGGGCTCCCGAGGAGCTGAGAGGGGTCCACGTGTTCTTCGATTCGTTGTAAAGATATGTGGAGTTCGTGAGCCCGCCACTGGGCAGCATTCCTCCGAAAAGAACCGCAAGTCCGGTTCCTCCGTCCGCGGCAAGCCCTGCGGCAGACACGTTCCCCAGGGACGGGGTGGAAAGAAGAGACCATGACCAGTTGAACGTGCTGTTGATGCCTCCGACTGGATCGTGGCTAGGTTCTGACCCACTGCGCACCATTCGTGAGGATGCGGCCCACGGAGCGGACCCGGCGTGTGTTCGGGGTGTCGCCCCGACGGAAGGTGCGGCCACGATGATCACTACGGCAATCATGCCGAATGCGAGGAGGGAGTGCGACCCGCGGATCGACGACCCAGAACGCGTGCCCGCCGCCATGCGGTGGAATACCCTCGAACCAGGGAACGTCTCCTCGGCTCAAAGGGCTGATGGGTTACCCTTCAGGGATTCGGAGAGAAACAGAGAAGGGTTGACCGGGCACGGAGCGTACTCGGCCCGAACGAGCTTCGAGTTCCCTAGTACGCCTTCGATTCGTCGCCGTCGGAGCGCTGCTGCGTCGGCTTCTTCATGTTGTCCTTCGAACGCGAATCGCTATCGGTGCCCTCGCTATCCGAGTCTTCTATGTCGGCGGAATGGGAGCGGTCCCGTTCCGTGTCGCCCATCGAACGGCTCTCGTCGAGGCGTCGCTCGCGGTCGGGGGGCGGGGACCCGTAGGGAACCTGGCCGTCCTTCTTGGACGGATTCTGTCGGCTCTCCCAGTCAATGTCCCCAGACTTGGGGGCGCGTTGTTTGTCGCCTTCCCGTGCTTGGGAACGCGAGCTCGTTTCCTTGTTCCCCCACTCCTTGTTCTGAGAGTTGGGGGCGCCCTGTCGGTCTTCGTCCTGGTCCTGAGAATTCATTCCCTGCTGGTGCTTGTTCTTTTCATTTGGCTTATCGCTCACTGCATCCATGCTTTTCCTCTTCTTTCGTGGCGCGTGAAGCAGGACGGGATGCCCTCCACTCGGAGATTCGATACCTGCGACGGTCGGGCGAACTCAAGGCGATGCTTTCGTTTCCGAGAACTTTCAGCGCATCGGAGCTCTTGATCTCACGACCGCAGAAGGCCCCGAATCCCAAACGTTCCACTCCGCTCCACT
>JBAUTP010000211.1:0-2196 GCA_049582265.1 Thermoplasmata archaeon | reverse complement strand
TGAAGATCACATACGCGGGTGATGTGAGCGGAACGGGGAAGTCGCCCTTGAGCGAAAGGGTGACCGTATACTGGCCGGGCAGGAGCGTCGCGTAGGGGCCGTACCAGATCGTGGCATTGTTGCCGCTCAGATTGGAAGCGGGGCGACTCTGGATGACTTCACCGCAGGCTGTCCCGTTCATAGGTACGATGCGGCCGGAAGCGCCGAGATCGAAGTCATCCCCGCAAATGAGCGTCGAACGCGGGTACGGCGAGACGGGAATGACCTCGACCGGGCCGGTGTACCCTAGTTGGAGAAGATAGATGGTTCCAGGGAAAGAGCCCGTCGAGTAAAGCGTCTCGATGACACCATAGACGCTCTGATTGAAGAGTATGGCTCTCAGGAACTGCGGCACGGCAAACCACTGGCTCCAGCTGATGAACGCGTACCGGGGAAGGTGAGACCCATTGAACGGAAAGTAGGGCGGTGGCGCCGGGTACCAAAGAAACGAATAGGCGTTCGGATTGTTCGCGACGAACGGAAAGAGATTGTCCGACGCGACGACCTGCGCGCCGGCGGGAATCTTCCCGGCCATGGACGACATGTACCGGTAGAGCGGGTTCGGATGGTAGCCAAGGGAGTAGCCGCCAAACCCCTCCCCCTGAAAATTACGAGAATTGAGGGGTGACATCGCCAGGTTCCCCACGACCAAAACGATCAGCGCTCCGATGAGGACCCCCTTGACCCACTCGGCGCTTCGGGGCCCTCCCCGCCGTCGGAGTATCCTCGGTTCTTGAGATGCCGTTGACGACGCCGATACGTGGTAACGTAGTGCCAGATACCCCGCCAACGTGAATGCCCCCATCGCCACCCCGATCCACACGCCCCGGGTGAACGCTCGGATCAGTGCCAGTGAATCGACCACGCTTGCGACACAGAAGGGGAGCAAGAGAACAAACCAGGTCCCCGGTGTCATGTTCGCCTTCGCGGTGGAAGATGCCTCGAGGCGACCGAGCGTGCCCAGCGCTTCAACGAAGGCGATGGCCAGCGGACCCACGGCAATGAAGGCGTACTGGTATCCAAACTGCGTGTACGCGCTGAACGGGATCATGATCACGGAATATAGGAACCACGGGAGGCTGAGAATGAGCAGGCGCTGTCGGAACAAGAGCGGTAGGAAACCGAACGCCGCCGACAGGAGCAACCAATAGAGCAAACGAGGCCCGATGGTAGCGGCGGACGTCCCCCACCAGTAAACTCCGAGGAAATCATAGCTGGTCGCGAGCGGGATCGTGGGCGTGGTTCCCGTAATCGCCGGAAGTACGTGGCTCGCGAACAAGGACAGCGCGAAATAGCCCACGGCCGCAAACGCGAGCAACCCCACGAGCGGCACCACTTTTCGAGGCTGGCGCCACAGCCACCGGAGAGAGGCTCCGGGGCTTCGGACGAAGGATAGGAAGAAGGGGTAGCCGAAATAGGCGACGAGACCGGCCAGCAGCACCGGAAAGACCTCCAACGTGAAAAGGCCGAGGGTCGCCGGAACAAGCGCTAGCCAATACCGGCCCCGATTCCAGAGATAATAGGTCCACACGAACTCCGCCGGAATGAGCGCCTCCCAGTGAAAATCGAACAGCAGTGCGGAGAGGATGGGAAACGAGGCGAGATAGACCACGAGTCCGGCCAGGAGCAGCCAATCCGGGACCCGGGCGGATCGTCCGACCAGATAGAGAGGAATCGCCGACGATGCCACGATAATGGCTTGAAGAGCGAAGAGCGTAGTGGCGAAGGGAGCGAGGGCGTAGAGTCCCGAAACGGGGATCAACACATACGAGGGATGGATGAAGAAGAACGTCCCGGCACCCACAAACTCGTAGTTGCCCGCCGAGTACGCGAGATATCCATGGGTCGTGGTCCACGCCGATTGCATGTTGATCCCCAGGTCCCAGTTATTCGTGTAAAATTCCGTGAGCCGCGCATAGCTGAGCGAAAAGTACAGCACCGAGAATGCGCCCATGATTACGATCAGAAGTAGCGGTCGCGTATTCCACCACGATTGGCGGCCCTCAGGCGAGCGGGGTGCGGATCCGCGAGCCGCCTCGCTCGGATGGGTGGGGGGGGAGTCCGGAACTCCGGTCACGCTGAGCCTTCGCTCCCAGGGCCCCATGAGGGCATCTTCCGGTCGCTAGCGAGCGCGGCCGGAGGGGAACGCCTCCGGAT
>JBAUTP010000210.1:0-4903 GCA_049582265.1 Thermoplasmata archaeon | reverse complement strand
GAGGGAGATCAAACCGCATTTCCGGGCCGATCTCTGTCGTTCCTTCGATATCTTGAAGCTGCCTGAGTCGTCGTTCAGCCTGAGACTCGGAGTCCACGAAATAGATTGCCATGGCCATCGTCCGGGCGATGGTGATCTGGATCACCCCATCGATGAGGCTTAACGCGCGAATGGCCCTCTCCTCCGCGATCGGGCTGGCGAAGTTGAGCACTCGGGCCAGAAGGCGACCTCCCAACAAGCCGGGATGGGGGATCACGTCGTAGCCGAGAAGGAAACCACGCGCCCGCCACGTCGAGAGGCGACGCCGCACCGTCGCCGGACTCACTCCCAATCGCTTCGCGATGAACTCTGGAGACCTCCGGGGATCGATCCCTAGTCCCGGGACATCCTCGCTAGCCCACTCGCGCAGAATTGAAAAATCCAAGGACTCTTCCGGCCCCATCCGCAGCCCCACCGAACGTGAGCGGACCCAGCGTCCGGCGGCAAGCGGCTTGCGATCGGCGTTCCGTATCGACAGAACGCCGGCCGAGGTGGGGTGTGCGGACGATCCGGGCTTCGACATCCGTGGGTGACGCAATCACCGGCACTCCTCTTCAAGATTTGATTTCGCTCGGTGGCAGATCGAAATCTGCGCTTACCGGCTGCCGCCGTCGGATTTCGGTCTTTCGTGGAGCGTCAGCATTGAGCCTCCAGTCGCCATCTCACCTAGCATGCGGCTGCCGTGGTTAGGACATCGGACGGGATCGCCTGGAATTTTTCAAAAGGGATCGTGCCGCGCCGGATCGGTTGGGATCGCGATTCTTATGCTGTGTAGCTCCGCGGGCTTCGTAGCGATATCTGCGGAGGTTCTCCCCGCCTCCTTTCACATCACGGATTCGAAAACCGTCCTCACTTTGCAAACCGTGTTTCTGGGAAAGACTCTGGCCTCGAGTCAGCCGAGCCCCTACTGCAACTTCGGAACCGAGAGCAGCCCCTTCATCCTCCTCTGCTTCACTCCCGCGGATTTGAAAGCCGCGTACAACTACCCGGCGAATCTGGATGGCTCCGGTCAGACTGTGGTCATCGTGGACGCGTTCGGGTACCCCAAGGTCCAAGCGGACCTCAACACTTTCGATGCCATGTTTGGGCTGCCATACACGAAGGTCCAGATCGTCTGCCAGGGCGGCGTGTGCCCTGCGTTCAACCCGAACGACCCGGACCAGGTCGGATGGAGCGGGGAGATCGCCGAGGATGTTCAATCGGTACATTCGCTGGCGCCGGGCGCGCACATCGTTTTGTTTGTCGGCCACACCGATGACGATCTCACCATGGAGGAGGCCGTCCTGTCCGCCGTCCAAATGTTCCCGCATAGCATCATCTCGCAGAGCTGGGGCGACCCGGAGCTCGACATGCTCGGGGGGACGTGCTTTGACGACACCGACAACCCATCCGGCGTCTGCAGCCCTGCCTACGTCCAGCAAACGCTCGCCGTCGGTGAGGAGGCGTACCGTCTCGCCGCCGACGAGGGCACCACGGTCTTTGCGTCCGCGGGCGACTGGGGCGCCGACAACTCCGGACTATGCTCGACTTTTCCCAGCCCCTGTGAATTCACCAGCGCGAACCCGATCTACCCGTCGTCCTCACCATGGGTCACCTCGGTTGGGGGCACCATGGGCAACCCATACTATGAGGGCGGCGCCACTCCGAACTGTGGGACGGCGCCGGTCTGCTCGCTCGGCTTGGTCAAATTCCTGAACACGCCTGCCTGCCAGCTTAACGATCCGCTCCCTACCCTGCCTGCGGCGTGCACACCAGTCGGCTATGGGGGCGAGCAGGTTTGGAACGAGCCCGACTTTGGACTTGCCTCGGGCGGGGCCCCGAGTCTCATCTTCCCCACGCCATGGTATCAGAGCGGGTTTGGCCTCGATTCGCGCGCGACCCCAGACGTCTCCGCCGACGCGGCCATTTCGGGTGGAGGCTACCTGTACTCGAGCGCCGTCGCTTCGACGGCTGGGTGGAGCCTCGCTACCGGAACGAGCTTTGGTTCTCCTCAGTGGTCGGCGATTGCCGCGCTCGCGGACCAATATTCGGCCGAGCACCACCGAGGCACGATCGGGTTCATCAATCCCGCACTCTACCTGATCGGTGAGATACCCTTGTTCTACCACCTAGCCTTCCACGACATCACGGTGGGAGACAACACGATCGTCGGTAGCACGATCGGCTTCAACTCGGGACCTGGTTGGGACGATGCATCGGGCTGGGGCACGCCAAACGTGGCGAATCTCATTCCGTTGCTGGTCCTGCTTGCTTAGGGGGTCGCTGGAGTAGACGATGCAGCTGAATCTGGTGGAGGCCGATACGACCGAACGAGACCCTGTCCCAGATGCGGGTCTACCGCGATCGAGCCGGTTGCCAAGAATCACCGACGGCTTCAGGCGTCGCCCGGTCGAATCCAGGCCAAGGTTCGTGGCCCAAGTTAGGTGACCCCTTCCGCCGGGTATCCACAAGGGGGCTTGGGTCAGGGGGTTACTCCTCGCCTCCCTGGGGTCGGCCGATCCGATGTCCCGCTTCAGAACTACGGAGCCGTGACACGGAAATACACCCTGCAGCCTTGGCTTGCCATGGCCGTTGATTCAAACGGAGCCAAGTTGACCGAACCGAATTGGGACGCACTCGGTCGACGCTGGTGGTCGCACGTCCAGTTGCTCGCCGATGATCGAATGGAGGGCCGAGAGACCGGCAGTCCAGGATACGCACGTGCAGCCGACTATGTCATCCAACAGTTCCGCGCAGCGGGCCTGCACCCGGGCGGAGAAGCGGGTTTCCTTCAGTCGATGGATTTTCAAGTTACCCAGGTCGACCAGGGTCACAGCTCGCTCGAGCTCGTGCGAGGCGGAGATGTTCGGTCGGTCGTTCTGGGAAACGATGCTAGCTTTGTCGTGAGCTCCGCAACGGTTGAGCAGTTCGAGGCTGATGCTGTGTTTGTGGGGTACGGCCTTTCCGTCCCGGACCTCGGTTACAACGATCTCGCTGGGTTGGACCTCCGCGACAAGCTCGCGGTCTTGGTTCGTGGGGGCCCTTCGGACATGCCGAGCCCCATCAAGGCTCACTTCGCGTCTCCCGAGGAACGTGTCAAGGCGCTGCGGAAGGCGGGGGCGATCGGGGCGGTTGGCATCATCAATCCCACGATCCCCGAGCTGCCCTGGCCCCGCACGGCGTCCGGCCTCTTGATGCCGAGAATGGAACTCCGCGATGCGGGGCCCGCCGGGTACCATCCTCTGCCGGTGAGCGTTCTGTTCAATCCCGAATCAGCGGGGCCTCTTTTCGACGGCAGCGGACACACATTAGAGGAGGTTCTTGCAGGCCTCGGGACGCCAATGCCCTTGGCACGCTTTCCCCTGGCGGTACGGGTCCGGGGACGGGTGGGATTCTCCCGAAGGACCGCGAGATGTCACAATGTCGTGGGAGTGCTGCCCGGTAGCGATCCCGAGCTTAGGAGCGAGTACATTGTAGTAAGCGCACACCTCGATCACTTGGGCATCGGGACGCCGATCAACGGCGACCCGGTCTACCATGGGGCTATCGACAACGCCTCGGGGGTTGCCTCGATTCTCGAAATCGCACGGGCGATTCATGAATCCGGTGAGGCACCCCGACGTTCTATCCTGTTTCTCGCGCTCACTGGGGAAGAAAAATTTCTGCTGGGCTCCGAGCACTTCGCTGCCCATCCCACCGTCCCAGGTCCCCTGGTCGCCAACATTAACCTCGACAGCGTATGGTCCATGTTCCCGCTTCGGGCCCTCGAAGTCCTGGGGGTGGACGAGTCCACACTCGGAGACGACATGCGTGCCATCGCCGCCGACGCGGGCGTCGAGGTCCACTCCGCGTACGAGCCCGATCGAGTCCTCTTCATTCGCAGCGACCAGTACAACTTCATCAAACGAGGGGTTCCTGCACTGTTTCCGGGGATAGGGTACTTTCCCGGATCACCCGAGGAAAAGCTCGCGCATGAGTGGACGAAGATCCGCTACCACAGCCCAGCGGACGATGCGAAGCAGCCCATCGATTCCGGGGCGGCCGCACGATTCAACGAGCTGCAGCGGAAGCTGCTGCTGAAGATCGCCAATTCAGACAGTAGGCCGTCCTGGAAGCCTGAGAGCTTCTTCAGTCGATTCGCACGATCTCGTGGGACCCCCACGTAAGTCCGCTCTCATGAGCGGGTCCAGAGTCGCGCTCTCCTCCTCAATTGACAGCCCCCGTCAATCCCATCGGCTTGCGGAGTTTGCGTCGGTGGGCACTAGGTGAAACTGTGCCGCGCACCCGTCGATGTGCCGAGGTATGGAGTGTCCCTACTTCGTCGGTGTTGGAGGAGAGCGCAGGATGAACTCGTTCCCGTCCGGGTCGGCAATGACGGCCAGGGTTGCCGTGAAGCCCGGGGGACTGATCTGGTGAGGCGGGTCGACGACTCGACCTCCCCGGCGGGAGATTTCCGCGCAGGCGGCTTGAGGGTCGTGATGGGAGAATACGATTCCGGAAACTGTTCCAGGCTCGCGTCCCCCTTCCTCGGGGTCGTAAACATGCATTCGGAGCGTCACGGTCGTCCCCGGGATAGCATAGACCGCCCGCCCTACCTTTCCGTCAAACTGTATCTCCTTCAAGCCCAACGCGTCGCTGTAGAATTTTCGTGCGAGAAGGATGTCTCGGATGTGGACGGTTACCGCTTCGAGCCCTTCGACTGTCGCGGTCATACGCGAATGGATAGCCGGACCGTCTACTTAGGGTCGAGCACCTAACGTAAGACATGAGAGCCAAGCCCTTGCCAAAGAGGACGCATCCCTCATAGCTGTGGCACACGAAATCCTAGGGAATTGGTTACGCTCCCGAATGTGCGTTCAAAAGCTGTGGGACCCGCTCATGCTTG
>JBAUTP010000209.1:0-2187 GCA_049582265.1 Thermoplasmata archaeon | reverse complement strand
CAACACACCCAGCGGCGCCTTCGAGATGCCCCCGAAGAATGACATCATCCCCACGATCGAGAAGACCGCGACGACGGACAGCGGAACTAACGATGGGCTCAAGGTGTGGAAGATTCCCCCTAACGCCGTTCCGATGAACGCACCCACCACCACGCTCGTCCCGAAGAGACCCGCGCTGCCTCCGCTCCCTACCACAAGGGAAGTCATGAGCATGCGCAGAAAAACAGCCGCCAGCAGGATCACTATCACAGTGACGGTGAAGTTCCCATTGGCAAGAAGACCGAGCATCGCCACTTGAACGAAACCATAGCCGACGGACAGGGTCGAGAGAGCTGCGAAGTGGCTCTGTTCGGGAAGTGCAAAATAGGTCGCGAAAAAGACAGCCGCGGCAAGGGCGGCCCCTATCGCCGGTACCAAGAATTTCGGCCACTTCGACGCGGAAAACCACGATTCGGTTCGGTGGTACATGAAGGTGAAGAGAATGCCGACTCCCCCGCACACGACCCCAAGGATGGCGTAGAGAGGGAGCCGTGCCGGGCTGAACGCATAGTTCACCAGCGAAGCAGGCGTGGCGAAAAGTGTGTGAAACCCGAATATCGTTGAGTAGATGGAGTACGCGACGACCGAGGCAATGATCGCAGGAACGAAGACCTCCGGCTCAAAGTCGCCGGTGTAGAGAATCTCCGCCGCATAGACCGCTCCTCCAAGCGGTGCGCGAAATATGGCCCCGATTCCGGCTCCCATCCCGGTCGCGAGCGCCACGCGACGATCTCGGTCCTGCAGGCCGACCAGGTCGGCCCAAAACGACCCGAATCCCCCGCCAATCTGCGATACGGGACCTTCGCGCCCCCCGCTGCCGCCCGTCCCCAGGGTGATGGCGCTGGCGATCGTCTTCAAGATGGGTACTCGCAGGCGCACCTTGCCGGCTCCCTTGTGGAATGCACGGATTGTTGCGTCCGTCCCGTGGCCCGCGACCTCTGGAGCGAGCCGCCAGGTTAGGAGGCCGACGGCCAGACCCCCCAAGACCAAGATTCCCGGTAGGAGGAGAAGACGAGGAAAGGAGCTCCCCCAGGATAGGTCCGCGGGATTCAGAGTGCCCTCCGTCGGTAGCGTGAGGCCGGCGAGTTGACCCAGAAAAAATCCAGACACCACCGTGATCAAGTAGTAGAACAGGGCAGAGCCAAGGCCTGCTACCACGCCGATGGGTACCGCTATGATGGCCCAACGGCCGAGGTCCCGGTAGGCCGTCAGCCAAGGGGTGCTCCGCGAGGGGAAGCGGGGATAGAAACGTCGACGCACCAAGCCGAGTTTCGGCCTCTCACCGTCCTTTGCATCGGGGTCCCGCCCGGCCCGGGGGACTGTGGTTTCTGGAGCCGTGACCTACCCACCCTCGATGCGAACAATCCGGCAAGGGTATGGGGTTTGCGTGACGCGTGACGAGCCAACCATCGCCACCTTTCGGTCGCGCGGGGGGGATGAAGGGCGCGACGAGCGCCAGGGGACGGGGGGCGACTACAACCCAGCGACCAGAAAGACGAAAAGGACGACGGTCGTCATCGCGGTGAGTGGCAGGCCCACCTTGACGAATCGATGGAGCCCGATTCGAACCCCGGCTCGTTCGGCCCGTTCGACGACGATGAGATTGCTGGCCGCGCCGAGTAGCGTCAGATTGCCCGCGAGAGTACTGCCAGCTGCGAGGGCGACCCATGCCCACGGCGTCGCCGCACCGTAGCCGGCAGCATGCAGCAGGGGGATCTGCAGAGCGACCCATGGAACGTTACTGACCAATTGAGAGCCGCCAAGACTGGTCGCGATGATCGCGGCGGTGGCTGCGGCCGGCTGTCCGGGTCCCGGAATTGGGACCGCGGAAAGCACCACAAACGTTGCGCGAAATATCACGCACACGATCACGACGACAATGACGTTCCGAACCGCGTGGCTGTCTGGCGGCAGCGGTGGAGTTGGCTGAAACGGGGGTTAGTCGCCATAATCGGTCATGGCCCAGTTGCATTATCGAGCAGCGGGTCTCGCAAAGTCGATTATGTTCTGACGTGACGCGGGTTCACATCGCGCCGGTTCTCACCGCCACCTGCACGGTGTGACATTTCCCGTCAGAAGACCGACCCGTTTCTGCCGTGCCGAATCCTCAAGAGATGGTTCGTCATCTCGAATTTGAATGAGACCGCT
>JBAUTP010000208.1:0-4385 GCA_049582265.1 Thermoplasmata archaeon | reverse complement strand
CTACGACACCTACGTCGACGAAGTGAAATTCCAGGATACCGACCGAGAGCTCGGCAAGATCACCGAGAAGTTCCCCCCGCGGCCGGCCTCCTCACGGGAGTACCTCGAGTTCCTGGGGCATCACTTCGATGACCCAGAATCTATCGTGGGGACGGCCGCGCGGCGAGGGATACCGGTATTCTCGCCGGCGCTCATCGACAGCTCGATCGGGATCGGTCTCACCTTGCACTACCAGGCGAACCGAGGGAAGCCTCGGTTCATGCTCGATGCGGTCCGGGACAACTTTGAGCTCGTACAGATCTTGGATCAATCGCGACGGACCGCGGTCATCTACATCGGCGGCGGGACGCCGAAGAACTGGATCAATGACGGGATCGTGATGGCCAACTACGCTTTTGGACGGGAGGGAGAGGGTCATCATTACGCGCTCCAGGTCACCACGGACGTCCCACATTGGGGTGGACTTTCGGGAAGCACGCTCGACGAGGCGCAATCGTGGGGAAAGATCTCGCGCTCGGCGACCCGAGCGATGGCCCACATCGAAGCGTCGGTGGCGCTGCCTCTCCTCGTGGGCGCGCTCTGGGATCATCGGTCAAAGTGGGAAAAACGGGCGCGGCTCACGTTCGCGTGGACCGGGGACGAGGTCAAGATCGCTCGGCAGCGTCGCACCTAGTGGCGCTTCGCTCACGAGGACCCACGCGCGAAAAGCCATAGCACATCGCGGTGTCGCCGGCCCGTGGCCGACCGCGTGCCTCCGGGACAGGTCATCACTCGGAGCTGGCCGGTCCTTCACGCAGGCTCGGTACCGAACGAGCTCACTCCATCCAGCTGGACGTTGAACGTGCACGGTCTCGTGGCCGAGCCTTTCCAGCTCTCGTTCTCGGACCTCCTCACCCTTCCCCAGCAGGAGGAGTTGACCGACATCCACTGCGTCACGTCGTGGAGCAAGCTCGGGATGCGGTGGAAGGGGGTTCCGTTCCAGGACGTGGCGTCGCGCGCCCGGCCCGCCGTGAGCGCCGCGTTCGTCGTCATGGAGTGCGAGCAGGGATTCACGACCTCGCTTCCGTTGGCGGTCCTCATGGAGTCGGACGTCATGCTCGCTCACTCGGTCGATGGCCAAGCTCTCCGCCCCGAGCACGGCGGTCCGGTTCGCATGCTCGTGCCGCGACGTTACTTCTACAAGAGTGCGAAGTGGCTCCGCGGACTCAAGTTCGTTCACGTCGACGAGCCCGGATTCTGGGAAGTTCGCGGGTACTCGAACATCGCGGACCCCTGGGAGCAAACGCGGTACACCGTGGACGACGTCCGGCTCATCCATCGGATGCGGAAGGCGAGCCTCTTTCAGCCGGTCCCCCCGGCCCGGAGCGACCCCGTTCCTGTCGAGGATGCGCCGAGCGTGCCGGGCGCGCCACGGTACTAAGGAATCTTACTTTGATACAGCATGGCACACATTTCCCCGTAGTGTATAACTCGGGTCGTCAGCCACCGTCCTTGGAATGCGTTTAAGTAGCCGCACTTCGGCGACCCCGCCGGAGGTGTAATCCCGATGTATCTGCCAACCGCTCCACCGATCTGCCGCGAAAACTAAACTGCCTCGTGTAGGCATTCCGGAAGGGCCGTTAGGTCCTTCCGGCGACTTCCGTCGCTACCGTGGGCGAACGCATCGCCGCGCTGGACCCTCGACTGCTCGCCAGCCGTTCGATTTCTCGTTCCACGAGCGTGATCCACCAGACCATGTTGACCTCCTTCGCGATGCCCAGCGAACGCCGGAAGTTCTGCTCGGCGTCGTCGGGGCGACCCATGGATTCGTAGACCTCGGCGAGGTACCCGCACGCCATCGCGAGCGAGTCCGAGGAGGGTAGCGCTCCCAGAATGGCCACCGAGCGTTCCCCGTGGTTCATTGCGTCTTCGAGTAGCCGGCCACGGCCCTCTCCCTGGGGTACGGAGGCCGCCTGGCGGTGCTCCCCGGAACACAGCGTCGCAAGGCAGTGACCGAGCATGCTGTCGTTCCCGACTCGTTCAGCGAGTTCCAACGCCTGACGACCGTACTGGGTACCGTCCTCCCAGCGCTCTGCATCGAATGCGAACCCGGACAATCCCACCAGCGCGTTCACGAGGGGCTGGAGGTAGCCGAGGGCATCGGCTTCCCGGCGAACCTGGTCGAGCTCGACGAACGCCCCTTGCACGTCACCCAGGACGCCCAGCAACCGGGACCTAAGGATCTTGAGCGCGAAGAGAAGGTCGACCCGGCTGGATTTTCGTGCGGCCGGGATCGCGTCGTCCACCATCCGAAGTGCCCCTTGGGGCTCCCCACCGAGCGTCAGCCGCGACCAGGCGTGGGCGCTCTCTAGCATCAGCTCGGAAAGGCGCGAACGTTTCGCGTCGTTGAAGGCCGAGGCGTAGAGCCGCTCCGCCTCGTCGCGGTCGCCCTGCGCCTCCAAGATCCGCCCCCGCGCCAGCTGGGCGGAGAGCCGGAAGCGCTTCGAGGGGGGACCCTTTTTTTCGGCCTCCTTGAGCGCTTCGCTCGCCTCGTCGGTCTGCTGGAGTCGCACCAGAATATCCGCGGACTGGACCAACAGTTCGCATCGGAGACGCGGGTCCTGGACCGCCTCCGAGATGGCTCGGCGGAGAGCCGCGAGAGCGCTGGGAAGCTCGGAATGTACCTGGAGGAGCCGAGCTTCCACGCGGAGAGCGCGCACCCGGCCGACCCCGCGCGGCATGCTGAGCGTCATGTGGCGCAACGCGTTCCGCAAACCATCGTTGTACCCGAGGGAGAGGAGGAGTCGCTCGCTCCGGACGATCACTTGATTCGCGGACTTCCAGTCCTCTGCCGCGACGAGGTGGATGAATCGTTCCCGGATGGCCTCGGGACGGTGGCTCCGGGTGTAGTAGGAGGCGAGCTTGCGGTGCGCATCTCTTCGGTCCGGGCCCGAGACCCGCTTCAAAAACTCGTCGCGAACGACCTGGAGGAGCTCGATGCGCTGGTCGGAAGCAGCCTGGAGCATGCCGGACCTCAGGAACCGATCGAGGTCAGTGTCGGTTAGTTTGGATGCTTGCATGACGAGCGCTCGGGGCAGAGGTTCGTTCGCCAGCGCCAGCGGGAGCAGGTCAAGTCGGTCGCGCGGCTGCAGATGATCCACGAGGGCCGCCGGCAGCGAGGCCGCCGACGTGTCGCGCATCGGATTGCTGACGGCCAGTCGGAGGAGCAAGGGGCTCCCGAGGCTCGTCTTGTAGATCTCCTCGAACCGTTCTCCCAGTCCCCCGTGGCGATCCGTCAGGTCATGGGCCGCACTGCGGTCCAGCCCGCCTACAATGACGTGCTTGACCTCGATACCCGAAGGGGTCCACGGGACAGGGTCCTGACCCACCAGGACGAACGTATCGCGACGGGGGTCGCGGAATCCGGTCATGAACTCGGATAGGAACTTTCGCATTTCAGAGTCGGCGAGATGCGCGTCGTCCACGACCGCCAAGAGCTTACGAGCACCGAGCGCCCGCTCGGCGAGGTCAGCGACCTCGCGGCCCGCCGGCAGTTTCGGTAGCTGCGCATAGTACGCGAGCTGTTGAGCGCCGAGCGGGGAGAGCGCGTGGGCTAAGGCGGCTGTGAAGTGCTTCGGCGAACTCCCCGGGCGGGCCGAGAACCAGAACGGCACGACCCCCTCTTTGAGACGTCGGACGTGACGTGCCACGAGCGCCGTCTTACCGATGCCCGACGGGCCCTGGACGTGGACGATCGCGAGGCCGGCCGACGTGGCCTCGAAGAGCTGACCTAACTCCTCCTTCCGGCCCACGAAAGGCACGGGTTGTGCCGGGATGACCCCGGAGACGAGAGGGGCAGTGCCAGCGACCTTCCGTAGCTGGGTCCGGCCCTCTTCTGTGAGCGAATAGACGAGTTGCTTACGGACCCCGCCCCGAACTGTTCCTCGCTTCGTCTGGAGAAGGCCGTGCTGAACCAGGTCAGCGATCGGCCGGGACATGGAGCAGCGGTGGTAGCCGAGGGCCGTGGCAAGCTCCGACTGGCTGATCCCGAAGGAGGACTCCTCTCCGGGAGCGTGAGTGTTCACGTAGTCCAAGATTTCGGCGGGGAGATACGTGACGCTCGGCATCCCGATAGACGATGCTCTCCAAGCTACTTAGAGTTATTTTGTACAAATTAACTCCAGGGCATTAAATACCCAACCGGCTCACACATTCCCTGCAATGAGCGACAGTGCGGCGGGAACGAGCTACCTTGGCGGCATCGGAACGATGCTCGCGAGCGTGGAAACGTGCCCCTCGTGTGGTGATGAGCACTCGGAAGGCCTCCTTCACCGTGGAGCCCCCAAGGCGCGAGGCTGCCCGCACGCGGTCGTTGGCGCTCTACCCTACCTGGCGCAGGCCGAGAA
>JBAUTP010000207.1:0-3757 GCA_049582265.1 Thermoplasmata archaeon | reverse complement strand
CTACTATAAGAAGTAATCTAGCCCGCCTCCTCGGTCTGCTCCGTAGGGATCGATTCCGCTCTCCGAATGCAGGACGGCCCTCTCGCCGTGAGCGTCATGGGGCGGACGGTAAAATAGTGAATCGTCGTCTTGCGGTTGTGTCCCCGGCGGATGGCGCATGGTCCCGCCGCGCCCGGAGCCAGCTTCCGGCGATGCGTGCCTGGCGGGCTGCCTTCCACCGAGAGCCAGAGCTCGCGTACCACGAAACGCGAACTCGGGCCAAGATCGTCGAGGGGCTCGAAGGCTTGGGGATTCCGTTTCGCACGTTTGAAGGGTCGACCGCCGTCGTCGCACTGCTGGGGCGGGACCGGACGGGTCCCGTCGTGGCCCTCCGGGCGGACATGGACGCTCTTCCTGTCACCGAGCAAACGGGACTTCCGTTCGCGTCCACCGTCGCGGGACGCATGCATGCGTGTGGCCACGACGTCCACATGAGCTGCCTCCTCGGAGCCGCGGCCCTCCTACGTCGGGAAGAAGGCCGGCTGCGGGGGCCGGTGAAGCTACTCTTTCAGCCGGCGGAGGAGGACGGACGTCGCGGCGGCGCACTCCCCCTCATCGAGAACGGCGCGCTCGAGAACCCTCGTGTCGATTACGTGGTCGGCCAGCATGTCGAGCCCCGCATTCCCGCCGGTCGGGTCGGCTGGAAAACCGGTCCTATCCATGCCGCAGCGGACCGGTTCACGGTCCGCGTGCGAGGAACCCCGGGCCACGCGGCATCGCCCCACCAAGGACCGGACGCGATCCTAGTGGCCGCCGAAATCGTGAATGGCCTGCAAGCGCTCGTGAGCCGGGTGAAAGACCCGGTGGATCCCGTAGTGATCAGCGTCGGAATGATCCACGGGGGAAGCCGACATAACATACTTCCCGCGGAGGTCGTCCTCGACGGTACGATCCGAACGCTGAAGCCGGCCACGCGCGAGACGATTCACCTGGTGCTGAAGCGAAGGATCAATCGACTCGCGCAGAGCTTAGGAGCTCGCGCGTTGGTGCGGATCGAGCGAGGGTATCCCGTCACGATGAATACCGAAGGCGCGACGCACATCGTCGTCGGGTCGTTAGCGAAGGAATTCGGGACGGATCGCCTCGTTGCCTTGCAGGAGTCGTACATGGGAGCCGAGGATTTCTCTCGCTATCTCGAAAAAGTGCCCGGCACTTTCCTGGAGTTGGGTGCCGGGATCCCGGGCCGTCCGGAATCTCTCCACACTCCCACCTTCGCCCCGCCGGATCAGACGCTCGTGATAGGCGCCGCCTCCTTCGCAGCTTCGGTCGAGGGACTGCAGCAGGCTCGATGACGCTGGATCCCGAGGCGGTGCGGCCCCATTTCTCGGCCCTCCGGCCCGGAGCTGATGGTCGGTCCGTGAGCTATCTCGATTCGGCGTGCATGTCCCTCGTACCGGAGGAGGTCCTGACCGCGATGGAGGAATACTATCGGGACTTTCCGGGGTGCGCGGGTCGTAGCCTCCATCGGTTCGCGGAGCAGGTGAGCCACCGTTTCGAGTCGGCGCGCACCGCGTTCGCAGAGTTCCTCGGGACGAGTTCTTCGAACGACATCGTCTTTGTCCGGAACGCGACCGAGGCGATCAATCTCGTAGGGCGCGGCCTTCCTTGGAAACGGGGAGACTCGGTTCTGGTGAGCGATCAAGAGCACAATTCCAATCTCGTTCTTTGGCAACGTTTGGCCCAAAGCCGGGGCATTCGCCTCAAGATCTTGGCGCTCCCGGACGACGGCTCCTTCGACGGCGACGCGTACGAGGAGAAGCTTCGGGAAGGGGTCAAACTGGTGAGCCTTTTCCACACCTCGAACCTGGACGGTCGGTCGCTTCCGCTCGCCGAGCTCGTCGAACGTGCGCATGACCGGGGCGCGAAACTTTTGTTGGACGGATGTCAAGCCGCCCCCCACCTTCCGCTCCACCTCAGTCGGGACCGTGTCGACTACTACGCGCTCTCCGCGCACAAGATGCTGGGACCCACGGGAACGGGGGTTCTGGCGGGAGACCCTTCCGCGCTCGCTGAGCTCGAACCTTTGGTCGTGGGCGGCGAGACCGTGGAATGGACGACGCTGACGGACCACGAGCTGCGGGAGGTTCCTCATCGCTTCGAAGCCGGACTTCAGAACTACGCCGGCGTCATCGGTTCCCACGCCGGGGTCCAGTTCCTGAAGCGTGTCGGACTGGACGAGGTCCACGCCCACGAGCGGGGCCTCAATGCGCGGGTTACGAGGGCCCTGGCCGACGAGCCGCGTATCCACCCCATCGGCCCGACGGATCCGGACCGACGTTCCAGCATCTACGCGTTCCACGTGGACGGCATCGACCCCAACGACGTCGCGCTCTTCCTCGACGAAGGGTTCAACGTCCTCCTTCGATCCGGACGCCATTGCGTCCACTCGTGGTATGCGGCCCGCGGTCTCGCCGGAACCGTCCGCGCCTCGTTCTATCTCTACAATCGGGAGGAGGATGCGGAACGTCTCATCGCGGGTCTGCGCGAGCTCATCGCGCGCGTTCCCGCGGCCCCTACCGGTACATCGGTTGCGAAGCCGCCGTCGGCTTCCCGCCACGGTCCTTCTCGGCGGCGTGCTGCTGGATCGACTTCAGCTGCTGCTCGATCCGCTCGGCCTCGTGGTACAGCGGGACGGGGTCGAGGGGCGAGTGCAAGAGGATCCGATTGATGGTTTCGATGACCTTGGCCGCGGCTCGAGCGTCCGGATAATCGGCCTGAGCTTCGGCGAGGAACGTGAGGACATCGAACCCGCGGCGACGGCCCTCATTGAGGAGGACGCCGGCAATGCCCGTGATGACCCCCTCCATGAACGGGGTCATGTTGGGCTCGATGTAGAGTTCGGTCGCCTTCCGCGTGCTGGCGACCCCGTAGACCTTCACATCCTGGAGTCGGGGCGCACGCCCGCGCGGCTCGGGACCGGGAGGTCGCTCGACGACCAGGCCCTCCGGGGACACGAGAAGCCCGCAGCGTTGCTCTTGTACCCAATCCAAGATGGCGGCGGCAAGGGGATAGATGACATTGGGTGCGGGGTGGAACTCCGAAACGAACGCGACGATCCGGTCGCCGAGATGGCCCGTTCGGTCGACGGCCGGACGACCCGCATAGATGCGGACGGGATGTTGGGGTGTTCCTCCGCGGACGAGCGAGACGGTGGGAAAAGCGGGGGACTCCACGATGCCGATCTGCTCCATCTCGAGCGTGTCGATGAGGTAGTTCGCGACGATGGAGCTCACCAGGCCCACCGACGGGAAGCCGTCGATGACGATCGCGCCCTCGACGTCGACGCGCTTGACCTCATAGATCCGGACGTCGTCCGGCCCCATCGTCATGGTTCAGAGGGACTTGTCGACGATAAGGCCCAGTTCACGACTGATGAGGTCCACGACGTCCTTGGTGAGCAAGCTACGCACATTGCTGGGCATGGCCGCGAGTCCGAGTCGGGCGGTGACAGTCCCCACGCGGACCAACGCCGCGTACTCGAGCGCACGCGCTTCCAGGAGCGCACGGACCGAATCCTTGAGATCCCGCTCGAGGCCCGGGTCCTCCCGAAGCGTCTTCTCGAGATGTCGACGGATCTCGTCCTTTACGAGGTCGCGCGTCGCTTCACGCACGACCTCCTCGGGTCGTAGGAGATCCCGTGTCCCCTTGAGGAGAGAATCGATGGGATCGTCCGACGTGTGGCTTTCTGCCATACCGCCGGACGATGCTTGCCCTGGTG
>JBAUTP010000206.1:0-6065 GCA_049582265.1 Thermoplasmata archaeon | reverse complement strand
GGCCTCTAGCACGCGATAGCCGCTTCCGCGGCCCTTGACCTCGACATCCGGGGCCCAATGCTCCCGCAACCAATCCTGGTAGTAGCGAATCCCCTGGTTTCCCTTTCCCACGATGACCAGTCGCCTGTCCGGACGGAGAAACTGCGGGGTCTGTTCCAGGAATGCGACGATCAGTTCCCTCCCGGCGTGGTAGGGGGGATTGGACGCGATCAGGTCGAACTTCTCGCCGGCGACCGGGTCGTAGAGCGGGCCCACTCTCACCTCCGCGTTGTGGACACGGTTCCGTGCCACATTCTCCCGAGCCAGACGTGCGGCACGATGGTTCACGTCGGTGAGGATCGCTTCACCCTCCGCCGCCGATATCGCGGCAGCGATCCCGATCGCCCCCCAACCACACCCCAGGTCGAGGATCTTGTCCGAGACGCCCACCTCGATGTTTTCGATCAGGAGCGCGGTCCCTGGGTCAAGGCCAGTGGAGGCGAAGACGCCACGGTCCACCAGGAACGAAAGCAAGCGGCCCCGGTAGAGGAATTTGAGCTCCCGGCGCTGGGAGGGCACCCGAGGTCGCTCGGCGAAGTAGTGGGTCGTATCCGGTTCGGAGGGATCCATCATGTGCCTCGACGTCCAAAGAGCCCTCCCCGCCGCCCGGACACGGCCTCGGGAGCACCGAACGCCTCTCGAACGAGCTCCTTCTGTCGGGGATTCAGCGATGTGGGCAGCTTCACGTGCACGGTTACGATCAGGTCCCCGCGGTCGGAGCCCCGGAGCCGGGGGAAGCCTTCCCCGCGAAGGCGGAACTGGCCCTCGGGCTGCGTCCCCGAAGGGATCTTGAGGATGGCCTCGCCCGTGATCGTCGGTACCCGCGTTTCGCCTCCGAGCACGGCCAAGCTGAGTGGGACCGTCGTCTCGCTGTAGGCGTTCCGGCCTTCGCGCCGAAATGTCTCCGAGGGCTCAAAGAGGATTCGAACGAAAAGGTCGCCAGGCGGTGACCCCGGCCCGCCCGCCTCTCCCTGCTCGGCGAGGCGGAGGACAGCACCGTCCTCGATACCGGGAGGCACGCGCAGCTCGATGTGGCCAGTCTCTTGCAAGGTCCCTTGCCCGCGGCAGGTCGGGCATCTCTCGCGGATTCGCTGACCGGTGCCGTGGCATGTCGGGCATTCTGCGATCGTGATCATCTGAGTGAACCCCCGGCTCTGGGTCCGACGAATCTGTCCCTGCCCGTGACACTGCGGACAGGTCTCGAGGGCGGTCCCGTTCTTGGCGCCATTCCCGTGACAGTCGGGACATTGACTCGCTCGGGGTACGTCGAGCGTTTGGTGAGCGCCATGAACGGCGGCCGACAACGGGAGACGGACCGTCATCTCGAGGTCGCCTCCGCGTTGGCGGCCCATCCGTCGGCGTTGATCGGGGGCCCCGAAGAGACTCCCTCCGGCACCGCCCTGGAAGAATTGAGCGAAGATGCTCGACCCGAGAAGGTCTTCGAGGTCGCCCGCGTGACTGAAATTTTGCCACGTGAACCCCTGGGGCCCGAAGTCGTTCTCGACCCCTGGGAATCCTTGAACATCATAGCGTCGGCGTTTTTCGTCGTCAGCGAGGACTTCGTAGGCTTCCGAGATCTCCTTGAATTTCTCCTCGGCCGCCTTGGGATTGTCCTTGTTCATGTCGGGGTGATGCTGCCGAGCCTTCTGCCGGTAGGCCTTCTTGATGTCCTCGGCGCTGGCGTCGCGCGGGACGCCCAGTACCTCGTAGTAGTCGCGCTTAGCCATGGATCTGAATCGGGTGCGTTCGAAAGCAAACGCGAGGAAGCTAGCTACGATGTTGTCTATTTACCGTCTGGCACTCGGTGAACCGCGGAGAAACTGACACGGCGTACAGAGCCGTTCCAGCGAGTACGGTAGCGGGGCTTGCCGCGGTCGTTATGCGGGTCCTCATCACTGGCCGAGTCCACTATCGCCCTCGTTCGGCGGCACACGAGCTCGGGGGAGGCGGTTCCTCCTTCGAGTAAGCGGGATGACGACGGTCTCCTTCCGCTGCTCCGTTCGGCCCCTCGGCCGTGTGCGGGGTCTTCCCCCGGGCCGGGGGTGAGTAGAACACGGGCTGCTGTGGCGGCGGATGCGCGCCGCCTCACCCGCGATGCTTCTCTCGGGAGAGGTTGAGTTGGATCGATGAACCGACGCCGACGCGAAACCGATCGGCGGCCCTGCCCTCCCGCACGGCCACCTCGAGAACACCAAAGCTCGAACCGAGGAGCCCCAGCTCCCCCTTTCGGAGGTCGGCGTAGGTGCGAACCAGCCGAGCCAGGCCGTGCACTTTTCGGCCCACTTTCAAGCGGACCCGATCCCTCGACCCCGCTAGCCAGCCCGTGGGCAGGGACGTGATCAAGTTCCCGAACCGGTCGACATGGACCACTCGACCGTGGAGCGATGTCGCGGAACGGTGCGGTGAGCGGGACGGTGGCTGCGTCAGCCGAACCGGCCGTCCGAGGTGGGAGGGGTCAACCCCGCACGCCAGCTGCCCCGCTGCCGGAGCGAACACGTCACGCCCCTCGAAGGTCGCGCTCGGCGCTCGTCCGGGTCGGACCAATTCGGGCTGGAGTCGGAAGGTTCTCCGAATTCCCAAGTGTGCGGCCAGGGGGGCCAAGAGTCCATTGTCAGGGCCTACCAAGTAGCTCCCTTCCCGACACTGGACAACGACCGCGGCACGGGAGCCTCCCACGCCGGGGTCGACGACAGCGACATGAATGGTCCCCGGAGGAAAGTCCCCTGCCATATGCCGCAAAAGAAAGCCTGCCTCACCGATGCCGTGGGCCGGCAGGTCGTGGGCGAGGTCGACGAGAGATCCCGGTGGTAGGTACGCCGCGAGTGCCGCCTTCATCTGGGCGGCATAGGGCCAGCCCACGTCGGTGGACAGCGTCACGATGGGTTGTCGGACCCCGACTCTGGGATGTCGGTGCGGCCGCTGGGCCGCGGGCACGACGACCTCAACCTACGACTTCATGATCGCCACCAAGAAGATGGCGATGGCCGCCAGGGCGCCGATGACCCCAGCGATGATGACGAGGAAGGCTTCCCAGACGAGGGGCCCGAGACCGCCCAGGCTTGACGCCTGGTGGTAGAAGAACCCGGTGACCAGCCCAACCACCAGGCCCACGACAAGCAGAACGACCCCGATCGTGCGGCTCTTCCCGCTTCCAAAGTAGGCAGTGAAAATCCCAGCCAGGATCAAGAAAAGGCCAAAGATCAGTAGCAGGATCGCAAGGAACTGATACCCGCCGACGTTCAGGCTCGTTGCCATCATCAGGTCTACCATGCTATGTGCTTCTCCTCAGAATTTGATTCCTGTCAGTGTCTTCGTATCGATGACACCGGGAACGGAACGGATCTTGTCCACTACGAGCTGGCCTAGAGCATTAAAGTCCTCCGCCTCGACTTTCGCTATCAGGTCGTACTCCCCAAAGAGAGGGTGAAGCTCGACAATACCCTTCACGCGAAGGAGTTCCGTGTAGACTTCATGCTCCTTGGCCGGAGCCGTGCTGATCAATACGAAGCCGATTGCCATTGAAGCGCGCCTCGAAGGGGCTACGAGGCGCGACAACGAGTGAGCTTAATAAGGGTGTCCACAGGAATTGCGTCTCCAACACATCGCTTAAGATGAGAACCGCCCGCCGGGACGGATAACCCGATGGCTCCTCCGTCCGCACCGCTTTCGCACCGCCTGCTCGCGCGCCCCTGGCTCCTCGTCTTCGTCCCGGTCAATGCCGCCACCTCGGCCTTCGGGATCGCTCTGCCGCTCCTCATCCTCATCACGTTGCACGGGTCCTGGGTCCAGGTCGCCCTGGCGGCGACGCTGTTCAACGCCGCCGTCATCGTTGCGTCGATGCTGTGGGGCTACCTCTCGGACCGCTTTCCGCGCCGCCGACGCTTTCTGGCGTTCAACTATCTCGGATACGCCGTCGTGTTTGCAGCGCTTTCGCAGTTCCACTCGCTCACGGTCCTACTGCTCCTCTACATGGCCGTCGGACTTCTCGCCCCCGCCGGTACCAGCGCCTCGAACCTGCTCATCCTGGAGCAATTTTCTGAGCGAGAGCGGGGTACGGCGTATGCCTCGTTCCAGGAAATGAGCATCTTGGGGTCCATGGCGGGTCTGTTGGTTGGCTACGCGTGGCTGGTCGTCCACTTCCCGCTCCCTCCCATGCTCCTGGTGCTCGCCGTTCTCTCGGTGGTCTCCGTCGTCGCGGTCCAGATCGGCGTTCGCGACTCTCCTCGGCACGCGCGCACCATCAACGTGGCCCATCACCCCGAGAGCCTCTCCTCTCGACTGCGCCACTCGGTCTCGCTACGCGTTCAAGTACCCTTCTTCCCCAAGCGGCCCTCCCTCAAGCCCGGAAGCCTCGCGCGCTTCCGCAAATGGGTGCGTCAGGAGGTGCGCCATGAGATTCCGCTCATCTTCGCAGCGACCCTCTTGTTCAACCTGAGCGCCAATCTGTTCAACATCTCCTACACTCCCTACCTCTACTCGGCAGGGATCGGCGCGGCTGCCATCTTCCTCGTTAGCTTTTCCAACAATACGGCCCAGGCCCTCGCATATCCCGCCTCGGGCCGTATCACGGACCAATCCGGTTCCGACCTCTTGGTGCAGCGCTCGACCTACCTCCGGGGCTTGGGCTACCTCGCTGTCGCCGGGTTCACGTTCGTGCCCGTGTTCGTGGGGTTGGTTGCCTTCAGTGCCAATCTCGTCGCCTACGGCATCATGGGAGGGGCGATAGCGTTCTACTCGACGGCCTCGTCGCTCATCCTCTTCCGAGCCCTGGAAGGCCGGGATGCAGGGACTCTCTTGGGCGTCAACAGCGCGTTAGGCGGCGTAGCTGCCGTCGGAGGAGCTGCCCTGTCCGGACTCCTCGCGCTGGTCGGAAGTTTTCGGCTCTCGTTTCTTCTATCCGCTGCGGCGCTCTTAGCCTCCCTTCCGCTCTGGACGGCGGCCCACGTGGCGCATGTTCGCCGCAAAGCAGGGGTCGTGGGACCCACCCCGTCGGCATCGAGCGACCGGCCCGCAATCAGCGTCGAGGCACGCCGACGTGAAACGGATTAAACGCCGGGCGGTTACCGGGCCCGGCGAATGAAGCCCGAAACGGGAGTCCGCCCGGTGCAGCCGGGACTGAAGGATGTCGTGGCCGCGTCCTCCCGGATCTGTTTCATCGACGGCACCCAGGGTCGTCTGATCTACGAAGGCTACGATATCCGGGAACTCGCCGAGCACTCTACCTTCGAGGAGGTGGCCTATCTACTCTGGTACGGGCAACTGCCGACCCGGAACCAGTTCGAGGACCTACGGCATCGACTCGCCTCGTTGCGCGACCTTCCGGCGAACGTACGGGCGATGTTGAACGAGGTCCCGGTCGATAGTTCCCCCATGGACGTGCTCCGCACGGCCGTCTCCGCTCTGGCCCTCTTTGAACCCTCCGAGAGCCGGCCGGGGGCAAGCTCGATCGGGGGTGCTCTACGGTTGACCGCGGTCATCCCGACGATCCTCGGAGAATACCAACGGCGACGAGCCGGATTGCCGCGACTCGTGATGCGACCGGACCTCACGCATTCCGCATGGCTCCGTTACGCCCTCACGGACCACCTCGCGACGGAGCTCGAGCAGCGCGCGCTCGATGTGGCGCTCATCCTTCATGCGGACCATGAGCTCAACGCCTCGACGTTCGCGGCCCGAGTCACTGCGTCGACGCTTTCCGACCTGTATTCGGCCATCACGAGCGCCATCGGCACGCTGAAGGGGCCGCTGCATGGGGGCGCGAACGAACGCGTGATCGAACTCCTGGACGAGATAGGGCAACCCGACCGGGCCGAGGAGATCATTCACGCCAAGCTGGCGCAGCACGAACGCATCATGGGATTCGGTCATCGCGTGTACAAGGTCGAAGACCCTCGGGCGACGATCCTGCGGGAGTGGTCCCGCCGACTCGGAGAAGCGAAAGGCGACCTTCACTACTTCGACCTGCTGCGCCGGGTCGAGGAGATCGTCCACCGGGAGAAAGGGCTCTACCCCAACGTCGACCTCTA
>JBAUTP010000205.1:0-2983 GCA_049582265.1 Thermoplasmata archaeon | reverse complement strand
ATGGCGCGGCCGATGCTCCGTTCCGCGCGCTGGTAGCGATAGTTGATGGCCGTGTCGATCGCGTTGATCCGCCCGGACTGGAGACACACCGTGACGGCCTGCTCCACCGCGAGGTCCGTGGGCGCATCGGGGGGACCGATGTAAGTTCCCAGACCCAGCGAGCTCAGGTCAAGGCCCGTGGAACTCTTCCGAAAGTGAGGCCGCACGGTCCGCCCGGAGTTGATCGACCGGTCCGCGAAGGCCCGGGTACCTTCGGCCGTGGCTTGACCCGGGAAGAGAGGCATGTCTCCGAGGGTCCTCGAAGCCACAAAAGGTACAAGGCCACGCGAACGGGATGGGCCTAGGCCTTGTGGCTCGCGCCATCGCCGGCGCTAACGGTCTTCAGTGTCCGCGCGTTCGCGACATGTCCGAGCAGGAGCGGAGTCGCGACGTCGTCATGGAATCGGTCGCTGGCGTGACGGAGGTGCCGAAGGAGCCTCGGAGAGAGCCGGCCCTCCGCGCGTTGAAGGGCCGCCTCGAGGTCGAAACGAGCCTGCTGCCACCGGTAGAGCGCTTCGGGATACGCCGCTTCGTAGAGAAGCGCCGTCCCTCCGGTGCTCGTCCGGGGCGTGGTTCCCTTGAGCCGGTCGCGAACCGAGTCAAAGAAGCGCGTCCCGGGAACAGGCACGGCGATGGAGACCGAATATTCTTCGGGGCTGAACCGGCGGAACAGGGCAAGCGTGGCCTCGATGTCCTCGAGTGTCTCCCCCGGAAAACCGAGCATCAAGAACCAAAACTGACGCACTCCCTCGCGACGAAGGGCTTCGGCCGTTCGCTCGACCTGGGCGAGGCGAGTTCCCCGATTCATGAGGTCGAGCATCTTCTGGCTCCCGGATTCCACGCCGACGTACACTCGCTCGAGACCGGCGCGTCGCATCCGTCTGAGAAGGTCGGGTTTGAGCAGGTCGACCCGCGCGAGGCACTCGAATTTCAGATGGATGTCCGTTGACTCCATCTGCGCAAGCAGTTCTTCGAGCCACGGACGCGAAATGCCGAAGACATCGTCACAGAACCGAACGTAGTCCACACCATAGCGAGCCTGCAGCGCACGGATCTCCGCGAGCACCCGCGCGGGAGATTGCTGTCGGAAACTTCGACCGAAGGCCGGCTTCGAGCACCACGAACAATCGAACGGACATCCGCGGGACGTCAGGACCGACGAGCGCCGCTCGCCCGTCCGCGTCGTCCATCGGCTGAGGTAGGCCTCCATGTCGAGAAGGTCCCACGCCGGAAGAGGAAGGGCATCGAGGTCCCGAAGGAACGGCCGCGCGGGCCCCTTCACGATCCGCCCCCCTGCACGGAGGATCACGCCGGGGAGGCCGGCCGGCACTTGTCCCTCATGGCGCGCTCTCGCCACTTCGACGAGGGTCACTTCGCCTTCGCCGAAAACGACAGCATCGAAGCCCGCATCGAGGTACGCCTCGGGACGGGTCGTCGCGTCCGGCCCCCCGGCGAGGGTGAACGCTCCTTGCTCCCGTGCCACTCGCGCGATCTTGACCGACCGGTCAAAGGTCATCGTCTTCGTGTGAACTCCCACCACCTCGGGCCCGAACTTTCGTAGTCGACGTCGAATGACCCGGGTATCTCGTTCGAACGTGAGGTCGATGATCTCGGGGACGACCCCATGCTCCCGAAGGTAGGCCGCGAGCGTCATGATCCCTAGCGAAGGGTACAGTTCGACGAACTTGCGTTCCATCGGGTCGTCCCGCGCGAGGTAGGGATCGACGAGCGTGACGCGCGGCCCCTCGGCCCGCGGAGGGGACGTCTCAGGCATGACGGCCTCGCCGAGGTGCGACTCCGTGCGGGAGCGAAAGAGCCCCCACAGGACAATAGGGGACGCACCACCCACATGTCGAGCAGTGGGGAAGCACTTCGAGCCGGCGCGGGGTCAGGTCAAGTGCGTTGGGAGGGCAGACGCCAGTGCAGAGCCCGCACATCACGCACACGTCCTCGTCAACCAAGATCACGTGGTCGTGCTTCCCCCTGTGGCTCCATCGGATGCGACCGAGGAATCGAGGTTGGCCGAGCGAAGCGCTCGGCCTAGCGCGGCGAAGCCGGTGAGCGCGCACTTGACCCGAACGGGGGAGAGCGGGATACCGAGCAACTGAAGGACCTCTTCTCGGGTGAGATGGGACGCCTCGTCGAGGCGTAGCCCCTTCACTCGTTGGGTCAACATCGAAGTGCTCGCCACGCTGATCGCACAGCCGTCTCCCGAGAATCGGATATCTTCAATGCTTTGACGGGCGGGGTCGAGCTTGATCTGGAGAAGGATGTGGTCACCGCAAAGAGGGTTGCTCTCCTCGCCCGCGAGGTCGGCGTCGGAAAGCTGACCAAAGTTCTTCGGGCTGCGGTAGTGCTGAAGGATCTTCTCCTGGTACATGTCGTAGGCCATGCTCAACCTCGCCCTCGACGATGAGGGGTTCCAACCGCGGTTGAGTACATAGCTCTCGCCGACGAACCCCCGAGTACTCCATGACGCGACTCTGCGAGGGGAGAATTCGCTGGGATGCCCCTATCGGCCATGCTTTCACGACCTCACTACCCGTAGTTTCCGCGAGAGTTATAAGCACTCGTCCGTGTGTAAATCCGATGGCAGAATCCGCATCACGTTTCGAGGATTGGCTCAACTCCGAGGCGATCCGTGAACTCGGTTCGTGGGCCCACGATAGCCCGGAGCTATCGACCGCGCGAACGGCCGCCTATGAGGCCTTCAAAATCCTCCCGCTCGAACCCAACCCGCTGTACCGGAAGTACGGCTACTTCGGGGGTGTTGACCTTCGCGGATTGAACCCACTTCCCAACGGGCCGCTCGTTACGCGCCCTCTGTGGGATGGTCAACGACTGCGGATCGTCCACGACGCGGCGGGAACGAGTGTCGAACTTCCGGGGGAGCTCAAGGACGCGGGGGTCACCGTGACGCTTCACCCCGGCGCCTCTACGAACG
>JBAUTP010000204.1:0-17382 GCA_049582265.1 Thermoplasmata archaeon | reverse complement strand
GAAGAGGCTCACCTCAATCGGGCGGTAGCGGGCGAAGGGATCCATTCCTTCGCCGCCCAGTTCGTTCGGGCGGTTCTTCACCTGCGTCAGAACGAGCCCGCCCTGCATGCCGGTGGCGAGTCCCGAGCTCGCCTCTCGCCCGATGCCAACCTGGTCATCGTCGAGCGATGGCGACCCTCGGCACGCGCCCTCCTCCTGATTCAGATCGACGGCCCTCGACGAACCAGCATTCGCGACCTACCGCCGGGCGCCTGGCAAATGCTGCTGTCCAGTGCAGACCCCCTGTGGGGTGGGCCGGGACCGGGTGCCTCCGATGTCCTCGAAGAGGGTGGCGTAGAACCTCTCCCCCTGCCCGGCGACGCGGTGATGGTGCTGGTGCCGGATCGCCGAGGGGGCTGACGAGGCGTGGCGGAGAGGTACGTTTGCGTCCACGGTCACTTCTACCAACCCCCGCGGGAGAACCCCTGGTTGGAGCGGGTCGAGCTCCAGGATTCGGCTCGTCCGTACCACGATTGGAACGAACGCATCACCGCGGAATGCTACGAACCGAACGGCGCGTCCCGCATCCTTGACGCCGAGAACTGGATCGTTCGGATCACGAACAACTACGCGCACATGAGCTTCGATGTGGGCCCCACTCTCCTGACGTGGCTGGAGGAGTCGTCCCCCGAGGCCTATGAACGCATTCTCGAGGCCGACCGAGAGAGCGCGAAGCGCTTCTCCGGTCACGGGTCCGCGATGGCCCAGGCCTACAACCACATGATCCTCCCGCTCGCCAACCCTCGTGACCGGGCGACCCAGATCCGATGGGCTCTGGCGGATTTCCGGCACCGGTTCGGGCGGGAGCCCGAGGGCCTCTGGCTTCCCGAGACGGCCGTGGATATTCCAAGCCTCGAGCTGCTCGCGGAGCAGAACATCCGATTTACGCTCCTGGCCCCGGACCAAGCCCGCCGGATCCGCCCGACCGGCGCAACGGAATGGTCGGACGTCACCGGGGCGCGGGTGGACCCCACGACCGCCTACCGCATCCCTCTCCCTTCAGGAAAGTCGATCGCTGCGTTCTTCTATGATGGCCCGGTTTCGCACGCCATCGCGTTCGAAAAGCTGTTGGACGACGGGAACCGGTTCGCCGACCGACTGATCGGAACCTTCCTTCCCCAGGGCGATTCGCGTCGGCCCTGGCCCCAGCTTGTCCATATCGCCACGGATGGCGAGTCCTACGGCCATCATCATCGCCACGGGGACATGGCGTTGGCCTTCGCGCTCGACAAGATCGAAAGCGCCGGTTCGGCGCATCTCACGAACTATGCGGAGTACCTCGATCGATGCCCGCCCACCTTCGACGCCGAGATCATCGAGAACACGTCGTGGAGCTGCGCGCACGGTGTGGAACGCTGGCGGTCGAACTGTGGTTGCTCTTCCGGCCTCCATCCGGGATGGAGCCAGACCTGGCGAGGGCCCCTTCGCGCCGCACTGGACTTCCTTCGGGATGCCCTCCGCGAACCGTTCGAGACCAAGGCGCGCACCTATCTGCATGACCCCTGGGCGGCGCGGGAAGCGTACATCGACGTACTGCTGGATAGCAGCGAGGCTTCGCGCCACGCGTTCCTATCGAAACAGGCGATCTGGGAACTGACCGGCGACGACCGAACGACCGTGTGGAAGCTCATGGAGCTCCAACGCCACCTCCAGCTCATGTACACGAGCTGCGGATGGTTCTTCGACGAGATTTCCGGCATCGAGGCCGCTCAGGTCCTCGACTATGCCGGCCGCGCGCTCCAGCTAGCGGAGCAGCTCTTTGGTCAATCCTTCGAGCCGGAGTTCTTGGACCGGCTGAAACAGGCCCCGAGCAACATTCCCGAGTACGGTAACGGTGCGCAGGTCTTCGAGAAGATCGTCCGGCCAACGGTCGTCGACCTCTACAAAGTGTGCGCGCACTACGCGGTCAACTCCCTCTTCGAGCCGTACGGTCCCACCTCCAAGGTCTACTGCTACGACGTCCAATCCCTCGAACACGTACGGGAACGGGCCGGCCGGGTTCGACTCTCCGTGGGCGTTGCCCGCGTGACCTCCGAAGTCACGTTCGAATCCGAGGTCCTGACGTGGGGGGTCGTCCACTTTGGGGACCTCAACCTCTCGGGAGGGGTGCGGTCGTTCCGTGGGGCCGAGGCCTATGGGGAGTTGCGACGGGAGGCCGAATCCCGTCTCAATGCCGGGGATATCGCCGGCGCCGTGGCGATCATGTCCACTCGTTTTGATGGGCTCACGTATTCCCTTCGTTCGCTCTTCCGTGACGAGCAACGCCGGGCTGTCGATGAGATCCTGCGCGCCGAGTTCGCCGAGTGGCAGCACACGTTGCGACGGATCTACGAGGCGAATGCTCCGTTGATGCGTTTCCTCGTCGAGCAGGACATCCCCCTCCCGAAGCCGTTCTCCACGGCTACCGAGTTCACGGTCAACGCCGACCTGAAAAACGCTCTCGACCACGTCCCCCCCGACCTTCTCGAGGTGACCCGAGCCCTCGAAGAGGCCAAGCGCTGGGACATCGCTCTCGACGCTCCGGAACTGGGGCGAAGTTCCCAACATCTCCTCGAGCGACTTGTTCAAGAGCTTACCCAGGACCCTCTCGACGTGGAGCGGGTCCGCCAGCTCGCGGATGCCGTCGGGATGGTGCGTGAGCTACCCTTCCCGACCGAGCTCGGAAAAGCTCAGAATGGCGCGTACGCCCTTGCGCAGAACCTGCTGCCGTCCCAGGTCCAGGCGGCGAGCGCCGGGGACGAGAATGCGCATCGGTGGGTCGAGCAGTTCCGCCGTGCGGCTGAACGACTCCAGATCCGATTGCCGTGACCCTCTATGGTGATCCGCCGCCGACCCACGAGCCTCTACCGATTGCAGCTCCACCGCGCCTTTCCCTTCGACCGCGTCGCGGAGTTGCTTCCGTACTTCGAGGACCTCGGGGTTTCGCATCTCTACCTCTCCCCCGTCCTGACCGCCCGGCCCGGCAGCGCGCACGGGTACGATGTCGTCGATCCATCCCGAGTGAATCCCGAATTGGGCGGTATCGCCGGATGGAAGGATCTCCTTTCCGCGCTGCGCCGGCAGGGTCTCGGAGCTATCCTGGACCACGTGCCCAACCATATGGCGACGGCGCCGGAGAACGCCGCCTGGTGGGAGACCCTTACGTGGGGGCGCGCGTCCGCATGGGCCCGAACGTTCGACATTGACTGGGATTCACCCATTCCGGGATCCAGAGGCCGCGTCACGCTCCCTTTTTTCGAACGAAGGGTCGAGGACGAGGTCCGCGACCGGGAGGTCTCGGTCGAACGGGATCCGCGAGGCTTGGCGGCCGTCTGGAAGAACGGGCAGCGGTGGCCTCTTTCACCGACCTCGTGGGGACCGATCCTGGCCCTGGCGGAGGACCGCGGCGACAGCCAGGGATCCCCTGGGGGTGCTGTGTTCGTCCGAGAGTTCCACGAAGCGGCTACCGGCTTACGCCCCACGGGGACCCTCCGAGAAATCCCGAGCGATACGTTAGGTGCTCGGCATTGGAACCTTTTCCAAGCGACGTACGCCGACGCGCTCGATGCCCTGCTCACCCGATGGAACCAAGAGTTCGCGGGCTCCGATCGAATGCTTAAGCTCATTACATCGCAACCCTGGCGGCCGGTTCCCTACCGCGAGGCGCATCGGACGGTCAATTACCGTCGCTTCTTTCACGTGCCGGATCTGATCGGTGTGCGCCAGGAGGATCCCGACGTCTTTGCCTGGACGCACGAGGAACTCATTCGCCGGGCCGCGGACCCCGGTGTCGATGGAGTCCGGGTCGACCACATCGATGGGATCCGTTTTCCGGCCCAGTATCTTGTGCGATTGAAGGAGGTGCTTCCCGAAGGGGCTTCGCTATGGGTCGAAAAGATCCTGAGCGGCAAGGAGGACCTTCGGGCGGACTGGCCGGCGGACGGAACGACCGGCTATGAGTTCCTCCGGCGGGCGAGTGACCTTTTCGTTGACCCGGTCGGGTTGGGTGTTCTCCGCGACCTGTTCCACCGGGTTGCCCAGGTTCGTTCGTCGCCAGCCGACATCGTGTGGAGCTCGAAACAGGGCGTCCTGCGGAACCTGTTCCCGGCCGACGTCCGCCGTCTTGCCTCCGATTGGGAAGCGGCGGTGCGAAGCTCCTCCTCAGGGGGGACCTCGAAACGCCGAACCCTTGAGGCGGAACTACGCGACTTCATTGCAGCGCTCGACGTGTACCGGACCTATCTAGGGGATTCCTCCATGTCCGCGGAGGACCGAAGGGTCCTCGTGCGTACCCTACAGCGCACGGAGGGAAGGCGTCGCGACTCGACGAACCTCCGCTCGATCGCGGTGAGCGGCCTGTTGAACGGTCTCCGCAGCGAAGTGGGTGCCCCGGACGATGCCCGGTGGAAGGCCGTCCTCCCCCTCCAACAGTTCGAACCGGCGGTGATGGGAAAGGGGCTCGAAGATACGGCGCTCTACCGCTACTATCCGCTCGTATCGCGTAATGAGGTAGGGTCGGACTTCACGCATCCTCCCGGCGGTATCGCTGACTTCCATCGCCACAACGAGCGCATGGCTCGTCGTTCGCCGCTCAGGATCCTTACCACCTCGACCCATGATACCAAGCGCAGTGAAGATGTTCGAGCACGCATCCACTCCCTGAGCGAGCGACCCGAGGAATTCGTAGGTCGGTGGCCGTTGCTCTTCGAGGAATTGAGGGGGCTTGGCTCGCAAGCGCACGGTGAGCTGATCCCCTCCCCTCGTCTCGGATTCCTCCTTGCGCAGACCCTCCTCGGGAGTTGGCCCATCGACGCAGCCGGGCTGCGCGATTACCCCTCCCGCCTCGCCCAGTATCTCGTGAAAGCCGAACGGGAGGCGGGGGAACGTACGAGCTGGGACAATGCGAACACCGAGTACGAGGCAGCCCTCGTTCGGCTGTCGGAGAACGTGGGCCGTGCCCCTGTGGAGTCCTCGTTCCGCCAGGTGTTGGACCCTCTTCGCCATGCCTCGGCGCTGCGCGGAGCGTCTTACGGTCTTTCCCAGGTAGGCCTCAAACTGACCAGCGTTGGAGTGCCGGACATCTACCAAGGATGCGAGCTCTGGGACCTCAGCTTGGTCGATCCCGACAACCGACGAGCTGTGAATTTTGCCCACCGGGAACGCCTGCTGAAGCGCCTCGCTCCCGATCGCCCTGTCCCGCCTTCCGAATGGAGTCGGTTGCGCCGAGGCTGGCCCAGTGGAGCGGTCAAGCTCCTCCTCACGGCTCGGCTGCTCCGACTTCGACGAGATAACCCCGCCCTTCAACCCGGCGCCAGTTATCGTCGGTTGCGCGTCCGCGGGGCCAACGGGGTCGTGGCTTTCGAACGACGATCCGGTCCTCACCGGCTCCTCGTCGTGGCTGCCCTCAGGTCGGGTCACACGCAGGAGGATCTGAAGGGCATGGGTAACGACCTCCCTTGGCTCCGAAGGGGCTTTGTTCGTCTCGGCTCGCGATCTTCCCGGAGCTGGAAGGATGCATTGGTCGAACGAACGCTTCGGGCAGCCCCGGGGCGGGGTGGATGGGAGATTCCCGTCACCGAAGCTCTCGCATTTTCCCCGGTCGCAGTCTTCCTTTCACGTAGTGGGTAGGCTCCTCCCTCCTACGGCGAGGAGGGTCTCCCGCCCAGACGGAGCCGGCCCGCAACGCTCTCCCGTAACGACCCGGGGTACGACGTTCGGGGAGGTGACGGTTACTTCACTTGGCCCGTTTTCTATAAAGCCCCTCGCGGACCTCCCTCGCGTCCGGGTCAGGGAACCATGCCCATTCCGTCCACCGTCATCGAGGAGCTCATTCGCACCAATTCCGAGCACCGCTGCCCGGACGGAGCGGAATCGTGCGTTCGAATCGTCGCGGTTGCGGACCTACCGACGCAGTTCGGCCCGTTCCAGATTGTAGCGTTCCACAGCCCGGGCGATCAAAAGGACCATGCGGCCCTGATACGGGGCAACCCGGTCGACCAAGACGGAGTGGCCGTCCGACTTCACTCCGAATGCCTCACGGGCGACACGTTCGCCTCGCTACGCTGTGACTGTCGAGAGCAGCTCGAGATCGCGCTCCACGAGATCGGCCGTCAGGACGCCGGCATCATCCTCTACCTACGTCAGGAGGGGCGTGGGATCGGGTTCGCGAACAAGATCCGGGCCTACCAACTGCAGCAAGAGGGGTACGACACCATCCAGGCGAACGAACGGCTCGGCTTCCTACCGGATGAACGGGATTACGCGATCGCGGCCCACATGCTCTATTCGTTACGTGTCCAATCGATCCGCCTCATGTCGAATAACCCGGATAAGGTCGCGGACCTGCAGTTCCATGGCGTCAAGATCGACGAGCGCATCCCGATCATTGTCCCTCCGAACCCGTTCAACCAACGCTACCTCGAAACCAAGCGGCTCAAGGCGGGCCATCTTCTTGGAAAGCCACTGGTCAGCGAAGTGCCCGAGCAGGTCGACAGTGCGGACACGATCCCACCCACGACCGAGACTCGCTAGCGGAGCAGGCGCGGTTGTCGCCTCCGACCCTCGCCCGGACGAATTCGTCATCGCAACCTACATAGCCAGTGCCCGATTGGCGAGTTCCATGCAACTCGTCCAAGGCGAGGCGGTCATGCTCCAGCAGCCCACCACCTGGTACTCCGCCCCCACACGCCCTCCGGGGATGCTCACGCTCACGAACCTTCGGGTCGTTTTTGAAGTGAACTACGGGGGCATGCTCGCGCCCGGTCTCGACATCCCTCTCGAGCGGGTCATGAACGCCGGTCCGAGCACCGTCCCGGGCGAACTGATGATCGATACAAAGAACGTTCTCATCATCGATTCTCAGCTCGGCCGGGCGATCTTTGAGATGCCGAACAATTGGCAGTGGAGCCAGGCCGTCCTCCAGGCAAAGACCGCGACTGCTGGTGCGCCGCCTCCACCGCCTCCTCCGCCACCCCCACCACCCCCGCCACCACCGCCTTCCGTGTGAGCGCTCGGTAGCACGCGCCGACGCTCAGGGGACCTAGCCAAAGGGGCCCCGCGAGATAGAAAACAGTGGCACGGAGCGTTTCGCTACCTCCCCCTGAGCCACATCTACTTCCCCGTGAGGTCCGACGGGCATGGCAGAGTTCCAGGCCCGGGTCTTCGCCCACAAGGCTGGCTTCACCGTCGTTCTGGACGGAGTCAGCCACTTCGACGTCGCTTCGTTATCGGAGGCCCGACGCATGGCTCGCGCGCTGGTCCGCGCCCGTGTGTCTGCGGCGTTCCCGGACCGGCCCGAGCTCAACCGGGAGGGGGCGCAGAACGTACTTCGCTTCTCTATCGAGGTTCGTGAGGTACGGAGGAAGAGCATCCTCTCCTCCGTCCGTGGACCCGGGAGCTCCCATCGCGCGAGGGAGGGAACTCCCCGACCGAGGGATCCAGCGCTCAGCGGTCGGTAGGAACCCCGGGGCCGGTGTTCCGGCTTCGCGCCCAGGTCTCTCACCGCCCGAGAGGCTCGGCTACATATTCTATGCGCGAGTACCTCCGTTCGGCACCGCACGTCGGACACTGGTGAACGTGCTCCTCCGACGGGGGCCGGTCGTGCGCTTCGTCGATGGATCCATGTCCGCTCGCGAACTCATGTTCGCAGATCCGGCACCGCAGGGTGAGTCCGGCCATTTTCGTTCCTCGCGTCCCATGGATACGTACTCGGCAGGTAGTGATGTCTAACGGCAGATCGGGCGCGTTGGACAACGCCCGAACACTTGTTCAAGGGGTCGCCTGACGGCCGAATTCCGTTCTGTGGGCCGTCGCGTACCTCCCGGAAGCGGCAATGACCTCCTCCGCGGCTCGCCATCCGGTCTCGAGCGCGCCATGAACCGTGGAGGGTTCGCCTTCGGTATGGGTCGCTTCTCCGGCAAAGAAGACACGATCCGAAAGGGGTGCAGCGAGTTGCTGTCGATCCCCCGGACCACTCCCGACGGCGGGAAATGAGTAGGCTCCGCGGACGAGGGGATCGTTGACCCACCGCGCGATGGCCCACGCGTTGGGTGAATGATCGGCGAGCACTCCCGGCAACGCGGAACGCAGCTCGCCGACCGTCACGTCGACGAGGGCGCGGTCGGTGAGACCCGCTCGGCGTTCCGCTTCCCGTCCGACCGTGAACGCAACGAACAGGCCCTTCGATCCCGCAACGGAGAGCCCCGGCCGGAGAAAGGTGGTTGTTCCTCCCGCCCAGATGAGGACCTCTCGGCCGAGTGGACGCTTCAGGGAACTTTCGGGATATCGGAACGCCACGGTGATCGCGCGACCAAATCCTATCCTATCGATGGCCTTGCGTTTCTCCACCGGAAGCGAGGGTTCGAACACGGGCTCCCCCGCGCGAAGCACCCCAAGCGGGACCGTCACCACGACGTGGTCCGCCCGAAACTCGTGGTCCTCCCCGGTGATCGTGCTCGAAGCCATGATGTGAACGGGACGGTCGGTCCAATCGATCGACCGAACTCGATATCCCGTTCGGATCCGGCCCTCTAGGCGAAGAGCGTGTCGGCGGATCAGCTCAGAGTACCCTTCGACGAAACGAAAGTTGCGGAACCCGTAGGGTTCGTGGGATGCCGCGTCTTCGTAGTTCGCCGCGCGGACCCCTACCTCATCCGTTTCGGCGGCCCACGTGTGGGCATGGAGTAACTTCAGGAAAAGGGCCGGCCCGGGAGCCACGCCGTTCGTAGCGAGGAACTTTTCCAGGGTGATTTCGGGCCCAGAGTACCGGGCCAGGGCCTTGGGCAATCGACGCAACCCATCCCACATCGTGGTCGGTCCGAAGGGACCCGGCTGTGGCAGCAGGCTGCCGACGGTCGAACGCGCATAGGGCCCGATCACGAACCGTGCGCGCCACGTTGTAGGATAGGGGCGAGGAAGGAGCTCCACCTTGCGTGCCCACCGATGCGTGGCAACGTGACGGCCATGGACCATGAGAGCACCCATTTCGACGGGCACGCCCGGGGCCACTTCGAAGTTCGTCCACACGCGCCCTCCCATACGGTGCCGAGCTTCCAGGAGAGTTACGTCGAGGTCGGCGTCGACGAGGCGCTGAGCGCACGCGAGACCCGCCGGCCCCGCGCCCACAATGAGGGCCGAACGACGCATGTTGTCTCCGTCGAGGGATGGCACCCCCAACGGATTTAGGCGTCACTGGGGCCGGGGGACCACGCGCTGGCCTCGAGCCAATCGTGAGCTGACCGCGCCAATCGCCAGATCGTCGGCTCCTTGGCGTTGACGTATCCCTCACGGTCGTTTCGGAACTGGTCTGCGAGGCGCCACTTCTCGCGAGCATACTCGGCGGCTTCCGCCGTGTGGCTCCGAAGCTAATCGCGGAACAGCACGTTGAACCGTTCATCAAATCCGCCAGCGGCTCGTACGTGAACGTGGACCGGTCGTTCCCTCGTGGGTCCGAGGAAGAACCGCTTGCTCCGGTCGGGGTTCGAAGACTGAAATCGGTACCTGAGATGTTCGAGCGGCGCACGGATCGCATCGAAAGGCTCGAGCGTGGCCACCGAGATCTGGATATCGAAGGTGGGTTTGGCGTCGAGCCCAACCACGGACGTCGAGCCAATATGATCGATGCGCAGAGCCCGGGAACCTAGGGCGTCCCTGAGGGCGGTCGACCGACTTCGAAACTCGATGGGCCAGTGGGGATCATAGGGGCTGATGACGATGGGCGCATCCGTAGCGCTCACCCCATCCTCGGCTCATTCCTAAGGACGGCTTCCGGAACTTCTCGGGACCAGCGTCGACATGACGGTCCGAATGGAGTTGGTCCGCTTTGAAAAGGTTTGGTTCGCTGACCCGGGGGATCGGTTCGGGCGAGAAGTCGATGGCCTTTTTCACTCGATGCCGCCCAATAAGGGACAACGACCTGCTCCCGAGTTCCCCCCGTGTGAGCGCTCGGATTTCCGTCGCATGGGGCCACCACGGAATCCCCGAGGTTCCTCGGGCTATCCTTTCGGACGGTCTAACTTCTCCGCGTGAGCGCGGGAGAATCCCTATGAGGAGGGAGAGCTATCCCCCGGGTGGTCTCAACGGACCTGGGGAACGAACATGGGATGTGGAAAGCAGAAGGTCGCGTGTGACGATGGTTTTGAAGTGGTGACCAAGGATGGCAACGAGCTCGTCGCGCTCGTTCAGTGGCATGTCGATCATGCCCATCACAAGAAGGTCTCTCACGACGAAGTAATGAAGATGGCAAAGCACCCCTAAGGCGGGTGCGACATCCCCCGAGCTAACCCTTTCCGGACCTATTCATCTCGATTGAGCAGTCCGACCCTTGCCCCTATGGGGTGACGCTTCGTTGCCACCAAACGTCAAAGCATCAGGCACGTTCGCGCACGTTGTGAAAGGCCGCGTGTTCGAGCTTCATCTGAAACCAGAGGTCGGGGAAGAACGGGGATTGCCCAAACCACCGGTTCAGATGGCGGAGATCTCTACGCTCGGTCTGGTCGGGGATTTCAATCGTTACCGTCACGAACTGCTGCATGACGAGCCCACCTCCGCCGTACTGGTCCTGCCGTTCGAAACGCTCGAAGTCCTCCGAGAGGAGGGATGGCCGGTCCGCCCGGGCGACCTGGGAGAGAACATCACGACCCAAGGAATACCCTACCGAGACATGGGCCCCGGAACGACGTTGGAGACAGGGTCGGTGACCCTCGAAGTGACACGACCCTGCGATCCGTGCACCAATCTCTACCTGCTTCCGTACGTCGGCGAGTCGCGAGGCCCGGAGTTTATCAAGACGACGTTCGGACGGCGCGGATGGTATTGCCGCGTCACCCACCGCGGGTCCATCCACGTCGGTGACGCTATCACCGCAACGCCAGGCCCCACCCCGACTTCCATTCGGCCCGGTTAAAACCCGTATTCGAGGTCCGCTCCTGGCCCATCGAGGTGGGACACGCGTACCGTGAGAATCTCTTTCACCATGTCGGGAAACCCCCGCGGTTGAATTTGGGAGGGTCGAGTTCGACCGCGTGGAGGGGTCACGTCAAACGGATCATGGTCGCCGAAGCAAAGAAAAAGTGGTAACCGAGATTCTCGGCGATCGACTCCCGTCGTACTCTGATAGGCTAGCGTTTGATACCCCCTGGGCTACGACCCCCATCCGCGCCGGGGAGCTTCGCGGCGTAGGCACTAGGGTTGACTCCATGACCCGAATCAAGACGGTCGCGACGCATGACGTCGTTCGAGCGACGTTTCCGCGACCGGTGACGGAGCGAGACGAGCTCGGCATGGCCGTGGGCAAGGCCATCGATACCGCCGCATCCCAATTCAGTCACGAGTTCGGCCTACGGCGTAAGCCTACGACCGCGTCCATGGTCCGACTGGCCACGTCGATCCTCGATGAGGAGCTCAAGGACGCCGACCTGCCCCTCGCCGGACCGGACCGAGGGACGGCCCTGCGGCAGATCACCGAGGTTCTTCAGGCCGTTCGGAAAAGCGAGATCTTCGGGCTTTCGCGACCCAGGTCCCGGCTTGTGGTCATCAACGAGACCGTGGGCGTGTATTCGCAACCCGACTATTGGGACGGGCGCGACCGGTTTTACGAAATGAAGACCTATTCCGCACACCCACCTCCCCCCGACGTCGCTCTTCAGCTCTCGATGTTCCAGCTGGCGTTTCCCGGCCTCGCGGGGTTCCTCATTTGTTTTGATCGGCACGCGCTCCCCGTCGCAACGCGAGTCTATCCGCTTTCTCCGCTCACCCCCGAACGAACCGAGGAGGTGTTGAGGCTCGCGTATGACGTGGGGCTGGCGCAGGGCACGGACAAGGTCATGGAGTACGTGGATAGCCCTACCGTTCGATACACACTGACACCTCCATGAGAGCGCGTCGATCGCCCCCGAAGATTCATCCGTGTTTCCCCGCCGAGGCACGTCGGCTGCCAGGACGAGACATTGGAGCAGCGGCGCACGGGCACGCCCGATGCCCCGTCCTTATCTCGCCCTCGGTGCCTCCATGATCGACCTCCGAGCCCTATCCCTGGTCGACCTCGAAGGGGAGGAGCGGGAGAGGGCCGTTCCTCTCTTGATCGAGGGCTTTGTCGGGATCTACCGCTGGCATGCGAAACGAACGCTGCGGCGGATCGGACGGGTGCGTGGAGCCCTACGTGAGGGTCAGCTCGTCGGAGTCTCGATGCTGGAGCGCCTTGCTCCCGAGGTGGGGTACGTCTACTACCTCGCCGTGGGCACCTCTCACCGACGGCTGGGGATCGGGGGCCTTCTGCTGGACGATGCCCTTGCACTCTTCCTACGGGAAGGGGCGAGGATCGCCTACGGGGCCGCGGAAGAAGATAACACGAGCTCCCTCGACCTGTTCCGTTCGCGTGGGTTTCGTGAGGTCGAGCGGCGCGAACTTGGCTACCAGGAGGGTGGGCTGGGTGCGTGGGGACTCCGCAGCAAGATGATGCTGGTTTCGGGAGAAGTCCTCATGGGTCGGCGCCTGGGAGGCAACGGCGAGACCACCGTCGTTAGACAGAGTCCCGTGGCCGCATCACCGTCGAAGGAGTGATCGATCCCATCCACCCGCGTGGGGGAAACCGCGTCATCCCTTCATCGGACGACCATTGAGGAGCAGGCTCTTGAACCTGCACGGTTGGGGGGAGTGCGAGTGACGCCATGCCCAAGCGAAGGCTCTGGACGCGGGGTCCGGACGTGGGGCCCTTGATCTTCGGCGGGAACGTTTTTGGATGGACCGTCGATGAAGCCCGCTCCTTCGCGTTACTCGATGCCTTCGCCGGGGCCGGCTTCAACGTAATCGACACGGCGGACGTGTACTCGGGGTGGGTACCGGGGAATCGCGGCGGTGAATCCGAGACCATCATCGGGAAGTGGCTCCAGCACCACGGGCATCGCGACCGGATGGTCGTCATTACCAAGGTCGGCATGGAAACGAAGTCGGGAGAGAAAGGACTCTCCCGCGCTCACATCCTCCGATCGATCGACGCCTCGTTGCAGCGCCTTCAGACCGAGTACATCGACCTTTACCTCTCCCACATGGACGACCCCGAAACCCCTCTCGAGGAAACTCTCGAAGCCTATTCCACCCTCATCGATGACGGAAAGATTCGTGCCATCGGCGCCTCCAACTACACGGCGGAGCGACTTGCCGAAGCGCTGGAGGTAAGCGAGCGCCGCGATCTCCCGCGGTACCAGGTGCTGGAATCACGATACAATCTCTACTTTCGAAGTGACTACGAGAGCGCGCTGGAGCCACTCTGTGCGGAGCACGGACTAGGGGTCATCCCCTATACGGCACTCGGCCGTGGGTTCCTGACGGGAAAGTATCGTTCGGAGGCCGACTTCAGCAAGAGCCCTCGAGGGTCAGGGATCAAGCCCTATCTCAACGAGCGGGGCTTACGAATCCTCGATGCGATCGACGAAGTGGCTCGGAATCATGCGGTCACCCCCGCCAGCGTCGCGATCGCCTGGCTGATCGCGCGTCCGAGCGTTACGGCTCCCATCGCCAGCGCGACATCCCCGGACCAGCTTCGAGAATTGGTGGCAGGCACAAAGCTCAATCTGGAGCCTTCGGAGGTTGAGCTGTTGAATCGGGCAAGCGCCTAGCGGCTCGAACGCGCCCCCAACGAGGTCGCGCACCCTTCACCTTTCCAGGTGAATCGGCCCATCGCACCGCACCCGTCCACTCAAGACCTTCTGCGGTCTAGCTCCTACGTACATGGACGGGAGTGACCGGATCCCAGGCTTGGCGAATGGCGAGCACGTGGTACACTCCTGGCCCGCCCAGATATTGAGGGGGGACAAACCCAGCAGTCGTCAGGGACTCTTGGTCCTGACCGATCGCCGATGCCTGTTCCTTCATCGGGTAGGATTTCTGACGGGCCGCAAGTTCGAGATGGATTCGTCTCTCGCGTGGCCGTTGTCGGAGATCCAGACCGCGTTTCCGAAACGCTTCACGCTGAGCATAGGCTACGGGGACCGGATGGACATCAACGGGCTCGAGATCCAGGGACGGAACTTCCACCTGGATCGAGAGATGTCGGCGCGCGCGATCCTCTTGGAGATCGCGAAGGCCCGACGAAGTCGCCTCTCGGAACTCGGTACGCCCGGTCAACTCTTCTCGTGTGGGACCTGCGGCGCATGGAGCGCCGTCCCCTCTCGCCGCTGCGCCCAGTGCGGCGGACCCATGCTCCCCTAGCGGGCCACAGGGCACACGGGCCCCGTAGGGGTGTTTAAGGCGCGTCCCAGGTTCCCCGGTCGCGACGCGGTGGTGGGGATTTCCTTACCAACCGTCCCAGAGACGGATCACAGGTTGCAGGAGCATAGCCTCCCTGAGGGGGGCATTCGGTAGGGAACTGCCATGTGCGGCAGTTGGTGCGTACGGAGAGTACGTGAAATTGGCCACCGTATGGCCCGTTAGCCCGCTAGTAGCCGTGGGAGTCGCCACCAAGATGTCGCCGACGGGATTCGTCGTTCCCGTGCTCACCTCAATGGTATCGTACGTGCCAATAGGCCCCGTCCCATTCAATAGCCACTTCGCGTCGGTGAAGCTGTAGTAGGCTGCGACCTCCCCCGTTGTCGCGTTCCAAATCGTGACATTCCAAGCGGCCGACGGGGCTACAGGGGATCCACTTTGCGTGGTCACCGAGAAGTTGAGCTCACCGTAGGTCAGGGAGATGTTCGCGTAGGCCGTGAAATTGGTGAGGTAATCCGGCATGGAGTAGTTGTCAGTCGGTGGTCCATCCCAGCCCATGTAGAGGTCGTTGGCGAGGTTCTTCTGCCCCCCGCCGCCGGCACCGTTTCCAGCGGCCAATTTTAGCGAAACGTCACCGGTAAGTCCAGTTCCCGTGGCACCTGTGGCCAAGAAGGTGTTGCCTCCGGGGTCGTAGGTCCCCGTTCCGATGACCATCGTATCATAGAATCCCACCAACTGCGTAGCATTCGTCCAGGTCGCAAATGTGTAGCTCGCGACCAAGGTAGGGATTCCGCTGAGCGTGGAAGTGTTCCAGACCGTGATGTTCCAGCCGGCCCCCGGAGTGACCATCGTCGTGTTGTTCACGGAGAACGCAAGGTCCCCGTAGGTAAGCGTCTTGTTCAGGGAATAGGGGGTGACGTTGGTCGTCCACGTGGTGCCGATCAGCGTAGGCGAGGTGGACTCCGTCATGCCGTACGAACTCGAGAGCGGATTGCCGCCTCCGCCACCGCCCCCTCCGCCGCCTGTGCTTCCGCCACCGCAGGAGAGCTGATAGAGCGTGGAAGAGAAGAGGACCTTGCCCGATGTAGCGTTGACATCCGAGTCGAACTCTGCACCCGTTCCCTTAGGATTCTCCAAGGCGCACGTGCTGTACGCAATATGCCATTCCGCTCCGGCTTCGCCGGGAATGAGAGCGCCAAAACCGCCGATCAGTAGGTAGGTCGCACTAACCCCGGTCGTGTGATTGCTGAGGAACGCACTGGCATTCGACTGCACGGCCGCGGTCGCCGCGGGGCTATCGATGACGTTGGAGGAAACTCCGGTGATACCTGAATAATCCCCAAGACATTTTCCGGTCAGGGCAGCAAGTACCGTTGCCGTGCCGCTGAGGACGATAACCTCGAGCGCCTCGGGAGAGCTTCCCCCCTTATAGTAAATGAACGCCCAGCCCGCCGCGTTTCCTGAGGTCACGGAACTGGTGGTTGCAGGAAGGGTCAGGCTCGCCGAGTGAACCACGGATACGGTACAATTGGTTGAGCCGGTAATGTTGGTGGTGCTGGCCGTGACTTGGGTAGGACTGACGAGGCCCGCAGCGATGATGGTGGCCCAGGGTCCTGAGGCATAGCTCGAGGCCGCCGCAGCAGCCTGGGGTGAAGCTTGCGAGTACGGCTCGCCCGAACTCGATCCGCCACCGCCCCCTCCGCCCCCACTGCTGGAGCTCGAGTGAAGCAGGGGGATAATGCCAGTAAAGATGAGAGCGATGATGACGACCGCGATCACGACCACGGCGATCACCGCAATCATTGCGCCGGAGCGACTTTTCTTGGGGGGGGCCGCCACCGATGGTCCCATCCCAGGTCCGGCCGGCGTATAGGGTGGCATCGGCTGGGCCCCGGGTGGGGCATAGGCCGGAGGGGGCGCATTGCTGTACGAACCGGGGGGCGGGTTTGGTGCGGCCATGAAGAGTGTGTCGGCATCCCTTTGAGTATATTAATCCCTCTTCAACCCAAGGACTGCGCCGGAATCTCGAGGAATCGTCGATTTGAGGCGATTCAGAACCCAATTCCTGCCCTCTCCCAAAACGGGTAGCCGGTCCGTATCGACCCCATCGCGGGGGAAGGCATATCCGGCGTATCTTGGAGGGTCAGCTGTCGACAGTATCTTGCCTGGCGAACGCATCGTGGTGTCCCGGCACCCCTGACCCACCCGACCTCCGGTACCAAAGCTCCAAGTCGGCGGACTGATTTCGGAAACGATGCGCGTTCTTGTAGCAGGCGGTGCGGGATTTCTTGGTCAATCGGTGATTCGATCCTGCACGGGGGCGCAACATGAAGTGGTGGGTCTTGTCCGCCACCCCCACCAGCTCGAAGCCGTGGCTAGAGTTGGGGGTATTCCACTGCTTGGGGACCTGCTACTTCCTCGTACACTCGAGAAGGCGGTGGTCGGCTGTGACGTTGTGGTGCATCTTGCTCAGCCGTCGAGCGGCGAGTTGGCCGAGATGAGGCGCGTCCGCGTCGAAGGAGGGCGTGCCCTCGCGGATGCCGCCCGTGAGGCCGGGGTCCCTCGGTTCGTCCTGGGGTCGGGATATTGGGTCTATCGCTCCAACCCCGGCGTCATCACGGAAGAGAGCCCATTGAGACCTCTCTCCCTGTCGATGGTGAACTTCGAGGCAGAAGAACTCATGCGAGCGAGGTCCCGCAGCGGCGACTTTGAATTGGTCGTCCTACGGCCAGGGATGGTGTACGGTGCCGGGTCGTGGCTTCGATCGACGGTCGAGGAGATCCGGGGCGGGGCGTACTCGTACGTCGGCGACGGAAGTAACTACCTGTCCCCCGTAGCACTCGATGATACCGGAGAGGCGTACCGCATCGTCATGGAGAATTGGCATCCCGGAGAGACGTACTTGGTCGCCGATGATACCCCCATAACCACACGGGCGTTCGCCGAATTTGTCACCGACTACCTTCACGCCGGTCCTCCGTCTCGCCTCACCCCCGACGAGGCCCGCGTTCAGTGGGGTGCCGACGCGGCCGAGCTAAGCTCGGCGAGTCGGAGAGTTTCCAATGCCAAACTGAGGTCGCTCGGATGGATCCCCCGATACCGAAACTGTCGAGCGGGCCTTCCCCCGATCCTCGACACGTTGGCGCTCGGTTAGGGTAACTC